>DASRTO010000317.1:0-5527 GCA_035655915.1 Anaeromyxobacteraceae bacterium | reverse complement strand
TCGTGCGCCAGTGCGCGGAGGTAGAGGCTCCGAGGGTAGGCCCAACTGCGCAAGTAGCCTGCAAAGAAGGCACGGAAGATCTCCGGCGGAGGAGGGCTCTGTCGCAAGCAGACCACCGCCGATCGCCCGTAGGACTCCAGGAGGGTGGCCGCATCGGCCTCCCGCCCGCCGGCGTGAGCGATCTCCCCGAGCGCGAGGCGGGAGAAGGGCGCATAGTCGAGAGCCGGATTCCCCGCGAGGGCGGAGAACTGCGAAGCGGCGCCGACAAGGTCGCCTCGGCGCCACGCGAGCACCGCCTCGAAAAGCGCCCGTTCCGGAGACGACGGCTCGAGGCCCTCGGCGCGCATCTGCGCATCCTCAAGGTCGCCGGCCATCGCGAGCGGCACCGCGAGCTGCCAGGCTGGTACGCCGGCCCGGACGGCCTCTTCCACCTGACCGTGAATGGGGAGCCCCGCACCCAGGAGGTGGTAGATGCGCAGTCCGAGCCGATTGGCAGCGGAAGTGCCTTCGCCCTCCAGGTTGTCGATGAGCCGGAGCGCCTCGCGCCTCCGCCCCTGGTAGGAGAGAACCTCCGCCATCGCCGGAATACCGCGTGCGCGGTCCGAGGCCCTCGCCCGAGGGTCCACCACGGGCCGGAGGAGTTCCTCGGCCTCCTCGTATCGTTCCCTCCAGATGAGTGCGTCGAGGACGGCGAACCGCGACCAGTAGGCTCCCCAGCTGAAGGGACCGGCGTGCTCGGCCATCGCGAGCGCTCGCCGGCCGGCGTCCTCCGCCTCGGACCAGAGCCCGTTGACGAACAGGGCACGCGAAAGCCACCGGTGCGTGTCCGTGTCGGGTTTCTCCTTCAACCACGTGCGCGCCCGGTCGAGAGCCTCCGCGTATCGCCCGAGGAGGAGCAGGTCATCGACGATGTGATAACGGGCCCACTCCCACGTCGGATCGAGCGCCACGGCGCGTTCGAAGTGGGGAAGCGACTCCACGAACTTGCCCCAGTGGTAGAGGTGCTCGCCCGCCATGAAGCTCACCTGCTTGTCGTCCGGGTAAAGCGAGACCGCTCTCGAGTAGAGCGCCACGGCATCCGTGTTTCGGTTGTCGAGCTTCGCCTTCCATGCTTGGATGAGGAGGCGCTCCTTCTCCGGGGCCCTCTCGGCCTGGCGGTTCGCGGCCTCGCTCGCGGCGACGATCACCGACCAAGGGAGGCCAGCGAAGAACCCGGCGTAGGCAATGCGGTAGTGGGCCAGCGCGAAGGCCGGATCAATCTGGGTCGCCCTGCGATACTCGCCGATCGCGTCCTCGTAGCGAGCGCCCTCCTGGAACTGCACGCCGCGGAAGTAGTGCTCGTATGCCTCGAGGCTTCCCGTCACTGCCTGGGCAACGCGGATCTGGGTGGCGGCGACGTCGCCGGCGGGCTCGTTCAGCGCGCGTCGCGCATGCTCGGCGAGGCGGTCGAGCAGGTCCGGGATGGCTGCCTTGCCGACCGCCGTCTCCTTGACCGAGAACAGGTAGGCGTCGCGCTCCGGATCCACGGCGCGAAGCTCGACGGTGTAGGTCTGATCGAAGCGGTGAACGGCCGCGACGAGGAACGCGTGCGCCCCCGCCTTGCGCGCCACCTCTTGGCCCAGCACCTCGTCGATTCGCTCGACGTCGGGGTGGCCTGCCTGGCGAAGGACATCGACCATCTTGGTCCGGGTCAAGACCACCAGCCGTTTCGACTGCTCGAGCGAGGTGATGAGGAGCCCGGAGAGTCCGTTCAGTTCCCGGTCCTCCGTCTCGTTGGCGAAGTCTGCGACAGCCACCACGATCCGGCCGTGGGCGGGCAAGCCTGGGGAGTGCGTCGACCGGAGGATGACAAGTGCGGCGACGCCAGCGCCGAGGACGAGTCCCGATGTCAGGAACGCGGCCAGCCGGAGCCCGGCGCGCGGCCGCTTCCTCACAGGCATCGACGGGTTTGCGGCGGTCAGCTCGATCTCTCGCTGGACCGCTTCCAGCGCCAGGAGAGCCTCTTCGGCATCCCGAGGCCGCCGCGTGGGATCCTTCGACAGCATCGCCGCGATCAGCTGGCCGAGCGCTGGCTCCTTGGGCACCTCGAGCTCGGGCGCGGGCTTGGGGCTCTGGATCGCCTTCCCATCTTCGAATGGAAGATCCCTCGCCAGCATCTGGAAGAGCATCACGCCCAGTGCAAAGACGTCGGTCCGTTCATCCTCGGGCGCCCCCCGCCACTGCTCCGGCGCCATGTATGCGGGCGTGCCGCCCTCGGCCCGGCGCTGACCGAACGCGTGCGCCAGGCCGAGGTCGAGCACCTTGACTTGCCCGCCCTCGCAGAGAAAGACGTTTCCAGGTTTGAGGTCCCGGTGGACGACTCCCTGCGCATGGGCATGGGCCACCCCCTTGGCGACCTCCACGCCGATACGCACAGCCTGGCGCAAGGGGATTGGCCCTTGCTCGAGGCGCTGCTCCAGCGTCTCGCCGCGAAGCATCTCCATCACGAGATAGGGCCCCTGCTCGCACCGGCCAAGGTCGTAGAGGGCGACGATGTTGGGGTGCGAAAGCCGCGCTGCCGCCTCGGCCTCCCGAAGGAGCCGTTCCTCCCGCAGCGCCGCTCCCCCGCCCGCACGGACGGCCTTGAACGCCACGCTCCGGCCCAGGTCGCGGTCCCGCGCCTCCCACACCACCCCGAACCCACCCCGGCCCAGCTCGCGGACGAGCTCGAAGCGGCCCACGACTACGCCGGGGTGCAGCCCCACGTTCCAGGCCTGGGCAGGCGACGCCGGAGCCGCCGCGATCTCTTGGAGCAGTGCCGAGAGCACCCCGGGGCGAACGGCTCCGGAGCCTTCAGCGCGGGTGTGCTCGTCCTGCCCGGCCACGCTCACCCCTCGAATGACACGAGGCTACCAGAGGCTAGCAGAGCGCGGCGTCCGAAGTCATAGGGAGGCCCCGGCGCCGCGGCTAGCGGGGGCACGGCAGGGGGTGCAAGGAAGTGCAACCTTGTGCAACCGCGTTCGTGGCGGGCTCTGACGGAGAGTCAACCCCATGCGCACCCATGCAAGTTCCTGCAACCACAGGACACCGAGGCGACGACAAGCGTTCGCTGATGCAGGTTTCAGCTGATAAGAGGGAGCCCGGTGGTGCGGCCGAAATCGGCGGCGACGCGCTCCGGGCCATGCTACGCGGGGGTGGCTTCCGCGCCCTCCTCCCACCCCGCCAGGTTCCTGACCAGGTCGGGTTCGACGCTCAGGAAGCACACGCCCATCCGCCCTCGCCGGTTCAGGCGAGAATCGCCGTCCGCCGCCCACGCCACGCGGCCGGCGAACGAGATGTCGCGCCCCTTCAGGTGAATGAGCCCCTCGACGCTCTCGCCCACCCGGAGCGCCCGCATCAGCTCCGCGCAGAACCCGCCCCGGCCAAGGTTGAGCGTGAACCAGGTCCCCAGGCTCGTCGCCACCCGCGCCCGCAGGCGATGGCGGCGGCTCCGGCGCGCGACGCGAACGGGGGTAGCCACAACGGGGCCTGTCTGGCGGGCGGTCTCAGAGCCGGCGGGCCAGTCCCTCGGCGTGCTCCAGCATGGAGCGGAGCTCGGGGGTCGGCTCGCGGGTCCGGTTCCCTCGATTGGTGGCCCGCCCGACCTTGCTCAGCGCTTGCGCGAAGTCGGTGTCCCAGAGCCCGCCCTGCATGAGCATTGCCTCCATGCGGCGGAGGCGTTCCTTGAAATCGCGGAAGTCCTGGTTCATGGCTTCCTCCGGGGCACGGCGCGGTGGCCACTCTTCGTCGAGGGGACGGCTCTGGTCGGGGAGACACTCGCGGAGGCCGCCTGGCGCCGGTTGCCGGTGGCGTGCAGGAAGCATTCGACGTCGACGAAGTCGCGAGCGCCCACCATGGCCAGCTTCTCGAGGAGACGGGTGGAGAGCTCCCGCAGCCGGACGTAGGTGGCCCAGCTCGGCGCGGCCTGATACTGGAGGTCGCATCCGAGGCGGCTCGCGCCCGCGGAGGTCGAGCGCGGCACGAGGACGATGTGGCGCGACGGGGAGGCCACGAAGGGGAAGAAGGTGACCATGGGCCACGCGGCATCGGGCGGGGCGCCGAGCGCATGGCTCGCCTCGAGGAGCTTCTCGAAGCGCGCCCGGGTCGGCAGAGGGACGGCGACGTAGCCGAGGAGGGCGTCGAGGAAATCGCGCGCCACCTCGCCGGGCTCGAGGGCTTCCTTGAGGACGTCGGTCTCGACCATGCCGGCAATGCGCGCCGCGTGGGCGGCGACCCGCAGGAGGCGCCGGACCAACTCGGCGTCGTCTCCGTCCTCGAGGAGCTTGTCGGCCTTCTCGCCTCCGAGGGCGGCCGTCCACTCGGCACAGGCTGCGCGCCAGCGTGCGCCGCGCTCGAGGCGGGACCCATCCTTCCCCGGCGGCGATGTCTTGAAGGCGGCCGGGTGGTCGGCCAGGTAGGCCGTCACAGCCTCCTCATGGCTCATGAAGTTGGCGGCGAGCGTGTAGCGGCCCGACGCCGAGTCGAGAGCGAAGGAGCTGAGACCCTCCAGCCAGCTGTCGGGCTCGAGGCCGTCCTGGGTGAGGAAGGGGCTGGCCACGGGCCAGCGAAGCTTGGCCGCATACCGGGTGCCACTTCCCGGGAAGAAGACGTGCAGGGCGGTCGCCTCGACGGCAACGACCTTTCCCGCGCCCAGCGTCCGGTGCTTCACGAGAGTCCCCGCTGCCAGCTTTTCCACGGCCACCTCCTTCTCGGTAGGCGACCGCTCGAAGCGAACGGAAGTCGTCGCGAAGTGGGCCTCAGTATACCTCGGTATGGCCTCCCGCGCTTGCCTATCGTCGGTTCAGCCGGGTTTCGCTGGCCGCGAACCCTCGCCTACGCCAGCGGCGGCTCGGTCCCCGACTCTCGCGGCCTCGGGCGGCGCCAGTCAACCGCCGGCCAGCAGCGCGTCCAGGACCCCGGGGTAGCTGTATCCGAGGATGGAACGCGCCTCGCGGAGGGCGGCGCTCTTCGCCGAGGAGATGGAGTTCGCCCGAGCCTGGAGAGGACGGAGCGAGTTCCCGTCGGGAAGGTGACACACGCACTGCCAGCCAGTGGGGCTGGCGTGCAGCTCGAGCCTGGGGAGCGAGAACCTGACCGCGGCGTTGCTCCCGTCGAGATTCAGGGCCCATCCGTCCCCGGTGCGTGCCCAGCCCTTCATGCCGATCGGATAGCTCGATCGGTTCCCGAGCGCCGCGGGCATCGGGGGCGGCACGGCTGCCACCGTGCCTGGTCGCCCTGGGACGAGAAAGCCCGGCCCCTCTCGAGGCCGGGCTCTCACCCGTTTCGACTCGTGAAGCGGTCTTACGGGATGGGGCGGACGTTCGCCGCCTGCAGGCCCTTGGGGCCCTTGTTGATGTCGAACTCCACCTTCTGCCCCTCGGCGAGGGTTCGGAACCCTTCGGCCTTGATGGCGGTGTGGTGACAGAAGACGTCGTCGCCGCCGCCGTCCTGGGTGATGAAGCCGAAGCCCTTCGCGTCGTTGAACCACTTCACGGTGCCAGTTGCCATG
>DASRTO010000316.1:0-1528 GCA_035655915.1 Anaeromyxobacteraceae bacterium | reverse complement strand
GCCGGCGGCGAGGTGATCCCGCCCCCCGGGGCCCCGCGCCGCGGCGGCCGGTGCTCCGCGGCGGCGCGTGACTCGTGGCCTCGCCGCGCTGCGGGGCACGCGTGGGCGCAGCCAGCCCAAACTCGCCGCCGCACTCCGCTTCGCGGAGCGGCGGCTTCGGACATGGGTCGGCGCGCCACCCGGGCCTCTTGGCGCGGCGAGGCGCTCGTGGATGGCGTGGCGCCGCTCCGCAATGCCGCCGCGGCGCGAGACCCCGGCGGCTCTTGGACAAACGCAACCCACGGCACCCCGCCGCCCGCGGTGCACCGCGGGCGGGACCCCGGCGGCGAGCTCAGCGTGCCTCGGGCAGCCTGACCACGAAGCGCGCCCCCCCGCCCTCGGCCTCCTCGATGGAGATGGCGCCGCCGTGCTGCTGCACGATGGCGTGGACGATGGGCAGCCCCAGCCCGGAGCCCTTGGCCTTGGTGGTGAAGAAGGGCTCGAAGAGGCGGTCCCGGATGGACTCGGGGACCCCGGGCCCGCTGTCCTCGACGGCCACCTCCACCATCCCGGGCTGGTCGGCGGCGCCGCAGGAGACCCGCATCCAGCCGCCGTCGGGTGTGGCCTCCAAGGCGTTCAGGGCCAGGTTCATCACCACCTGGCGCAGGCGCTCGTCGTCGCCGGCGATGGCCGGAGCGTCGCCGAACTCGCGCTCCACGCGGATGCCGCGCCGCTCCGCCTCGCCGTGGAGGAAATCCAGCACCTTGGTGAGCACCGGCACCACCTCCACCGCCCTGGGCTGGAACAGGCGGGGGCGGGCGAACTGCAGGAAGTCCTCGAGCACGTGGTCCAGGCGCCGGATCTCGTCGCGCACCAGGTGCAGCGGCTCGAGGAGCGCCGGCTGCTCGCCGCGGGGCAGGCGCTGGACCCGGCGCTCGAGCACGGTGAGCTGCAGGGCGGCGGCGTTCAGGGGGTTGCGGATCTCGTGGGACAGGCCGGCGGTGAGCGTCCCCACCGCAGCCAGCTTCTCCACCACCTGGGCGCGGCGCGACAGCTCCCGCTTCTCGCCGTGGAGCCGCACCTGCCGCATCGCCTGCTCCACCGTCACCAGCAGATCCTGGGTGTCGCAGGGCTTGACGAGGTAAGCGCAGGCCCCGGCCCGCACCGCTGCCACCGCCGACTCCACCGTGGCGTAGCCGGTGAGCAGTACCACCTCGCCGTCGGGGTTCTCCCCCTTGAGCTGGGGGGCCAGCGCCGTCCCGTCCCCGTCGGGCAGCTTCAGATCGACCAGCGCCACGTCGAAGCCCTCGCGCGCCGCCGCCAGCGCGCCGGTGCAGCTGCCGGCCGAGCGCACCGTGTAGCCGGCGTCCTGGAGGATCTCGGTGAGGTTGTCGACCAGGGTGGCGTTGTCGTCCACCAGAAGGACGCGGGGCGCGCCGTGGGCGTGGGGATGGATCATGGCGAGGGGGCGGGGCGGCCGGCGTGGAGGGCCTCCACGGCGTCGAGCAGCGCGCCCATGTCGAAGGGCTTGCGGAAGAGGCCGCGATGC
>DASRTO010000315.1:0-9267 GCA_035655915.1 Anaeromyxobacteraceae bacterium | reverse complement strand
CTCCTCGTCCAGCCCCAGGAAGTGGCCGACCTCGTGGATGAGGGTGATGCCGATCTGCTCGACGAGCTCCTTGCGGTCGCGGGCGAAGCGCTCCAGGTTCCGCTGGTAGAGCACGATGCTGGAGGGGAAGTGGCTCCAGGGGTCCATCGAGGCCTTGTGGGGCAGGGGCGCGCCCCGGAAGATGCCGAGGATGCTCGGCGACAGCGGCGGATCGGAGGCCGCCAGGTCGTCGTCGGCGGGGACGTCCTCCACGGCGATGGCCACGTTGGCGAGGTAGCGGCGGATGGGCTCGGGCAGCGCCGCCAGGGCGTCCTCCACCACCGCGTCGAAGGCCTGCGGGGTGAGCGCGACCGGCCGGGGGAAGTCCTCCGGCGCCAGCTTGCGCGCCCGGGCGAAGCGTCGCTCCGCCTCCCGGCGATCCCCCTGGCGCTCGGCCACGAGCCCCAGGGCGTGCCAGGCCCAGGCCTCGTCCGGGGCCTGGCGCAGGACGGCCTCCAGCTGGGCCCGTGCCTCGTCGAGCCGCAGCAGCTCGAAGAGGGTGAAGCCACGCTCCAGCATGGCGTCCACGTCGTCCGGGAGCTCGCGCAGCACCGCCTCGAAGCGGTCCAGCGCGGCGCGCGGGTCGCCCAGCTGGGACAGGGCCGTGCCCTCGATGAGGGTGAGCTCGGCCGCCATCTCCGGCGCCCGGGCCTTGCGGGCGCGCTGGAGCCCGCGCCGGGCCAGGAGCAGGCCGCGCTCGAGCCGCTCCCGGTCCGCCTCCCGCCCCTGGGCGCGGTTCACGTAGAAGTCGGCGGCGCCCAGCACCAGGTCCAGGTCATCCGGGCCGGCCTCGAGCGCCACCCGGTAGGCCTCCTCGGCTTCCTCCAGCCGCCCCAGCTCGGCCAGCGCCGCCGCCCGGTAGTGCCCCGCGGCCAGCGAGCCGGGCTCCCGCTGCAGCGCCTCCTCGGCGCGCGCAAGGGCCCGCTCGACCTCGCCGGCCTCGAAGGCGTCCGCGGCCTCGTCCACCAGCCGCTCGGCCTCGCTCCTGGCGTCCCGTGGCGCCATGGGTCCCACGTACCGGCGAGGTGCCCGCTTGTCAAACCCGAGCGGGCCACCTCCCCCTCGGGTACACTCGGGCCACGGGAGCGGCCGATGACCCGCCGCGAGGGAGCCCACGAGATGCGCACCGCCGCAGCGACGCTGCTGCTCGCCGCCCTGCTCGCCGCGCCGGCGCGGGCCGAGGACGGCCTCACGGTGGGCGCGCGCGCCGGCCTGGGGTTCGCCTTCGGCAAGGTGGACGGCGGCACCGCCTCCTCGATCAACGACTTCATCCCCGGGAGCTTCCCGCTCTGGCTGGAGCTGGGCTACCGCTTCGACCGCCACTGGTCGCTGGTCGGCTTCTTCCAGTACGGGCCAGCCACCACCGACGCTTGCCCGGCGAACGACTGCAACGCCAGCGACCAGCGGCTCGGCGCCACCGCCATCTACCGGTTCGATCCGGGCTCCTTCACCCCCTGGATGGGGTTCGGCACGGGCTACGAGTGGCTCAACGTGGGGAGGGGAGCGCCGATACGGGCCGGCGGCCTGGAGCTGAGCCTGCAGGCCGGCGGCGATTTCCGGGTCAGCTCCGCGGTCGGCGTCGGCCCCTACCTGTGCTTCAGCGTGGGGCAATTCACGGAGGTCACCCCCCAGCCGGTGGCCGACAAGACCACGCACGGCTGGGTGCAGGTCGGCGTGAAGGCCACCTTCGACCTCTGAGTCCGATTCGATTCCGGGCGCCACCTTCGTGGTAGCTCCCCGGCCGCCTCGCCCCGGGGAATGGCGCTTGACCGACCTCGGCCAGCGATTATCTTAGGCCGGCCCGGCGGGACGCGGACCTGATCCGGGAGCCCAACTGCCGGTTTCCACTCGACTTTCCACATCTCACTGGAGAAGCCATGCCTGCCAAGGACATCGCCTTCCACCACCCCGCCCGCGAGGCGATCCTGCGCGGCGTGAAGATCCTCGCCGAGGCGGTGGCGGTCACCCTCGGTCCCAGGGGGCGCAACGTGGTCCTGGAGAAGTCCTTCGGCTCACCCACCGTGACGAAGGACGGCGTCACCGTCGCCAAGGAGATCGAGCTCGAGTCGCGCTTCGAGAACATGGGCGCGCAGATGGTCCGGGAGGTCGCCACCAAGACCTCCGACAAGGCGGGAGACGGGACCACCACCGCCACCGTCCTGGCCCAGGCCATCTACGAAGAAGGGCTGAAGCTGGTGGCCGCCGGCCACAACCCCATGGACCTGAAGCGCGGGCTGGACCTGGCGGTGGAGAAGGTGGTCGAGGAGCTCCGGAAGCTCTCCAAGCCCACCCAGGGCCGGAAGGACATCGCCCAGGTCGGTACCATCAGCGCCAACGGCGACGCCGCCATCGGCGGCATCATCGCCGAGGCCATGGAGAAGGCGGGCAAGGAAGGGGTCATCACCGTCGAGGAGGCCAAGGGCCTGGAGACCACCCTGGAGGTGGTGGAGGGGATGCAGTTCGACCGCGGCTACGTCTCTCCCTACTTCGTCACCAACCCCGACCGCATGGAGGCCGTGCTGGAGGACGCCTGGCTATTGGTCACCGAGAAGAAGATCACCGCCATGGCCGACCTGGTGCCGGTGCTGGAGCAGGTGGCGCGCTCCGGGAAGCCCCTGCTGGTGGTGGCCGAGGACGTGGAGGGCGAGGCCCTGGCCACCATGGTGGTGAACAAGCTCCGCGGCGCGCTCAACGTCTGCGCCGTGAAGGCGCCGGGCTATGGCGACACCCGCAAGGAGACCCTGAAGGACATCGCCGTCCTCACCGGCGGGCTGGTGGTGACCGAGGAGCTGGGACGCAAGCTGGAGGACCTGACCCTGAAGGACCTGGGGCGGGCCAAGCGGGTGGTGGTGGACAAGGACGACACCACCATCGTCGACGGCGCAGGCAAGAAGCCCGACATCGAGGGGCGCATCAAGCAGCTGCGGACCCAGATCGAGGAGGCCACCAGCGAGTACGACAAGGAGAAGCTGCAGCAGCGGCTCGCCAAGCTGGTGGGTGGGGTGGCGGTGATCAAGGTGGGAGCAGCCACCGAGACCGAGATGAAGGAGAAGAAGGCGCGCGTCGAGGACGCGCTGCACGCCACCCGGGCCGCGGTGGAGGAGGGCATCGTCGCCGGGGGCGGCGTCGCCTACCTGCGCACCCTGCCGGCCCTGAAGCGGCTCAAGGTTCCCGGGGGGGACCAGCAGCACGGGGTGGAGATCGTGCGCAAGGCGCTGGCGCGCCCGGCGCGGCGCATCGCCGAGAACGCCGGATGGGACGGGGCGGTGGTGGTCGCGCGCATCGTCGAGGGGGAAGGCGCCTTCGGCTTCAACGCCCAGACCGAGGTCTTCGAGGATCTTGAGAAGGCCGGCGTCATCGACCCCACCAAGGTGGAGCGCACCGCCCTCCAGAACGCGGCTTCGGTGGCGTCGCTCCTGCTCACCACCGAGGCGGCGGTGGCCGAGCGCCCCAAGAAGAAGAAGGCCGCCCGCGGCGGCGGCGGGGGCGGCGGCGGCATGGGCGAGATGGGCGACATGGGCGGCGACATGGGGGACATGGACTTCTAAACGACAGTTGGTGATTCGCGATCGCCTTCGGCGTCGCGAATCCCGCTGTCGTCTAGCCAGATCATGACGGGGCGTGCCGCCCCGCCCCGTCGAGCAAAGCTCGCCGGGGCCCCACCCCTGCTGCGCGGGGCCCCGGCGCGCTGTCGCGCGCCGCCCCGCGGGGAGGGCTCTGCCCCTCCCCACCTTCGGTGGGGCCCCTCCCCGGACGCTGTTCACGAACCATGATCGCTCGTTTAGCGCCCGGTCACCGGCGGCAGGTCGCGCGACGCGATGTAGACCACGTTGCGGGTGGTGCGCTTGCCGCGGTACATGGCCCGGTCGGCCAGGTCGAGCACCTCGGCCCGGGAGCGGGCGTGCTCCGGGAACGAGGCCAGCCCGATGGAGGCGGTGATGCGGGCCGTCACCCCCTCCCGGGAGAGGAAGCGGTGCTCCTCGACGGCGCGGCGGATGCGCTCCGCCACCTTGAGGCCGCTGCCCGAGTCGATGCCGGTGAGCACCGCCACGAACTCGTCGCCGCCGTAGCGGGACAGCACGTCCTCGTCGCGCACGCAGGCGCGCAGCACTCGCGACACCTCCACCAGCAGCCGCGACCCCAGCAGGTGACCGTGGGTGTCGTTCACCGACTTGAAGAAGTCGAGGTCCAGGAACAGCACCGTGAAGGGGCGGCCGGCCTCCACCTCCCGCGCCAGCGCCAGGTCGAGGTAGCGGGTGTTGTAGAGGTGGGTCAGGTCGTCGAGGTAGGCGAGGCTCTCCACGCGCTGCAGGCGGCCCAGCGCCGACAGGGCCAGCCCCACGTGGCGGCACAGGAAGGCGGCCCGCCCGGCCCGCTCGAAGTCCAGGTCGTCCCCGAGGAGCAGGAAGGCCGCGCCCAGGATCTGCTGCCCGTCGCCGACCGGGAGGCACACCGCCCGCCGGGTCGGGAAGCGGGGCTCCATCTCGGGGAGCTCCAGGGGCGGCGGCGCCTCCGGCCCCAGGCCGTCGAGGAGCGGGCCGGCCGCCCGGAGGAGCGCCTCGGCCTGGGCGCGCTCCAGGGCGTGCGCGCCGGTGAGGGACCAGCCGCCCTGGCCATGCTCGGCCAGGGCCGTGGCGGCGGCCCCGGTCTCCGCCGCCAGCGCCACCAGGGCCATGGGGACGAGCTTCTTCCGCTCCGGGCTGGCGGTGATCCGCTGGCAGGTCTCGAAGAGCGTGAGGTGCGAGCGGAGGGCCTTGTTCTCGGCGAGGAGCGCCCGGGTGGAGAGGGCCCGCTGCACCGCCAGCTGCAGCGCCTCTGGGGACACCGGCTTCACCAGGTAGTCGCTGGCGCCCGACTTCATGGCGCGCACCGCCGGCTCGACCCTGTCCAGGTGGGTGATGACCACCACCTCCATGTCCGGGTCGATCTGCTTGGCGTCGCCGAGCAGGGCCAGGCCGTCGGCGCCGGGCATGATCACGTCGGTGACCATGACGTCGAAGGTGCGGCGCCGCAGGAGCCGCAGCGCCGCCTCGCCGCCCTCGGCCGACTCCACCTCGAAGCCGGCGGCGCGCAGGTAGTCGGAGTAGACGGTGCGCGCGAAGCGCTCGTCGTCCACGAGCAGCACCGAGTGCGCCATCGGGGCTGGTATACCATGAGGCGATGGCCACGCCGCCCGCCGAGCGCAAGGCGCTGCTCTTCTCCGTCGGGGGGGTGCGGCTGGCCCTCAGGCTCTCGCAGGTCCGCGAGATCGTGCCGGCCCAGGCCGGCGCGGCCGAGGCGCGGCTGCGCGCCGGGACCGTCCCCCTGTTGCCGGTGGCTGTGACCCTGGGCCTCCATCCCGGGCCGGGCGCCTTCGCGCTGGTCATCGAGGCCGCGCCGCCGCTGGCGCTCCGGGCGGACGCCCTGCACGGCATCGTGGACCTGGCCGAGGCGGAGGTGTTCCGCCTCCCGGCCCGCACCGCGCTCCCCGATCCGCCGCCCTTCCTGGGCGCGGTGGTGACCCGCGGCGAGGTGGCCCTGGAGCTCGACGTCTCGGCCCTGGGCTGGGCCCCGCGGGTGCCGGCCGGGGAGGTGCTCCGGCCCGCCCCGGCGGCGGACCGCTCCGACGAGCCCGAGCTGCGCTTCGCGCGGGGCGGACGGGTCTACGCCGCCCCCGTGTCACTCCTGGTGCAGGTGCTCGAGTCGGTACGGCTGTGGCCGGTGCCGCTGGCGCCTCCGTCGCACCTGGGGCTGCTGTACCACGGGCGGGCCCTGCACCCGGTGTTCGACCTGGGGGCGCGGGAGGCTCCGGGGCCCGGCGGCGCGCCCAGGGTGCTGCTCCTCGACGCCGGCGGCACCGCGGTGGGCCTGGCCGCCGAGCGGGTGCTGGGGGTGGGGGAGCGGCGGGGAGCGGAGGAGTCCGAGCGGCTGGCCTGGGATGCGCTCTTCGCCTCCTGAAGAGCGCGGAAGAGGCGAGAAATATTGACATTCGGGCGATCGCGGCGTTACTGGTTAAGACTCTTTCCCGCCGGGATGGCCATGCCCAAGACGCTGCTGCTCGCCGACGACTCCATCACCATCCAGAAGGTGGTGGGGATCACCTTCGCCGCCGAGGACTACCAGATCACGGCCGTCGACAACGGCGAGGACGCGCTCGCCAAGGCGAGGGAGATCAAGCCGGACGTCATCCTGGCCGACGTGGTGATGCCCAGGAAGAACGGCTACGAGCTGTGCGAGGCGGTGAAGGCCGACCCCGAGCTGCAGCGCATCCCGGTGCTGCTCCTGGCCGGGACCTTCGAGGCCTTCGACGAGAACCGCGCCCGCGCCGCCCGCGCCGACGGGCATATCGCCAAGCCGTTCGACAGCGGGGCGCTCATCGCCAAGGTGAGGGAGCTGGTCGAGGGCCTGAAGCCGGGAGCCCAGCCCGCGGCGCGTCCCGCCGAGCCGGCTCGCCCGGCGGCTCCGCCCGCGGCGCCCGCCGCCCGGCCGGCTCCGCCCCAGGCGGTGCGCCCCGGCGCTCCGGGACCGCCCGCGCCCCGGCCCATGCCCGGTGCGCCGCCCCCCGCCGCCGGCCGTCCCATGCCAGGCATGCCCGGCGGGCCACCTGGAGCCCGCCCGCCCATGCCGGGGGCAATGCCGCCCGGCGCCCGCCAGCCCATGCCTGGCGGGATGCCGCTCGGCGCTCGCCCGCCTATGCCGGGGCCAATGCCGCCCGGCGCCCGCCAGCCCATGCCCGGCGGGATGCCGCCCGGCGCTCGCCCGCCCATGCCCGGAGCCGTGCCCCCCGCCGGCGTCCGCCCGCCCGGGCCGATGCCGGGGATGCGCCCGCCCGGGCCCGGCATGCCGCCCCCGGGCATGGTCCCCCGCCCCGGGGTGGCCCCGGTGCCGCCTACGGGCGCGCGCCCGATGATGCCCGGCGCCGCGCCGCCCGGAGCGCCTCCGGGACCCCGGCCGCCCATGGCCGGCCCCATGCCTCCCGGCGCCCCGGCTCGGCCCATGCCCCCAGCGGCCGGCCCCCAGGCCCGTCCTGCGCCGGCGGCGGCGCCGCCCCCGGCGGCCCGGCCCGCCGCCCGCACCGCTCCTCCTCCTGCTCCTCCTTCGGAACCGGTGCCCGAGCCGAGGGCCCGCGAGTCCTTCGGCTTCGACCTCGGTCCGGCCGCCGGGGCCCAGCCGCCGGCGGAGGGGGAGGCGGACTTCGGCGATATGGGGCCGGGCGAGAAGGCCCCGGTCGCCCCGCCGGCCGCGCCCCCGGCCGCCCCCATCCGCAGCGGCATCCCCCGGGATCTCGCCCTCGAGGAGGAGCCGGCCGCGCCCGCCCCGCCGCCCATCGAGCCCGGGTCCGAGCTGCCCGCCGAGGTCGAGCTGGCGCCGGTGCACGACTTCGTTTCGCCTCCGGCCGCCACCGGCCACCAGCCCGAGCCGGTCCGGGCGGCGGGCGACGGCGGCGAGGCGGCGCTGCGCGAGGCGCTCGGCAAGGCCTCCATCGAGGTCATCGAGCGAGTGGTGTGGGAGGTGGTACCGCAACTCGCCGAGACCATCATCCGCGAGAACCTGGAGCGCCTCACCAAGGAGCGCCAGGGCTCGTGACGCCGGCGACGCGGGCCGTCCCGCGGCCCGCCCGCGCCCCCGCTTCGCGCGCCGCGCCGGGCCCTGCCCGCGACGGCCGCCGCCCCACCCCCCGGGAGAGCACGTGACGGACGAGAGAGAGACGCCGGCCGAGCTGGCCAAGGCCTACCAGCACCAGCAGGTCGAGGCGCGCTGGTACCGGTTCTGGATGGAGCGCGGCTACTTCCGCGCCGACGCCCGGGACCGCTCGCGGCAACCCTTCTGCATCGTGCTGCCGCCGCCCAACGTGACCGGGTCGCTCCACCTCGGGCACGCCCTCACCGCCACCCTGCAGGACGTGCTGTGCCGCTGGAAGCGCATGAGCGGCTTCAACGTGCTGTGGCTCCCCGGCACCGACCACGCCGGCATCGCCACCCAGATGGTGGTGGAGAAGGAGATCCAGCGCAGCGAGGGCAAGAGCCGCCACGACCTGGGCCGGGCCGACTTCCTCGCGCGGGTCTGGGCCTGGAAGGAGAAGTACGGCTCCCGCATCGGCGAGCAACACCAGGCGCTGGGCGCCTCCCTCGACTGGTCGCGCGAGCGCTTCACCATGGACGAGGGGCTCTCCCGGGCGGTGCGCGAGGTCTTCGTGCGCCTCTACGAGGAGAACCTCGTCTATCGGGAGAAGAAGCTCATCAACTGGTGCCCGCGCTGCCACACCGCCCTCTCCGACCTCGAGGTGCACTACGAGGAGAACCACCCGGGGGAGCTGTGGAGCTTCGCCTACCCCCTGGTCGAGCCGGTTCCGGTCCCGGAGCAATCGGCGGAGGAGGCGGGCTCTGCCCGCCGACGGGCGGAGGCGAAGCCGGAGCAATCCGAGGAGGAGACGGGCTCCGCCCGCCGACGGGCGGAGGCGGAGCCGGAGCAGCCCATCGCCCCGGGGGGGCAGCATCCCCCCGGCATGATCACCGAGATCGTCGTCGCCACAACCCGTCCCGAGACCATGCTGGGCGACACCGCGGTGGCGGTGCACCCCGACGACGAGCGCTGGCGGGCGGCGGTGGGCCGGAAGGTCCGCCACCCCCTGCTGGACCGCGAGCTCCCGGTGATCGCCGACGCGGTGCTGGTGGACCCGAAGTTCGGGACCGGGGCGGTCAAGGTGACGCCGGCCCACGATTTCAACGACTTCGAGACGGGCCGGCGCCACGGGCTGCCGATGATCTCGGTCATCGGCCCGGACGGGCGCATGACCGCAGAGGCCGGACCCTTCGCTGGCCAGGACCGCTTCGAGGCCCGCCGGCGCGTCAAGGAGGCGCTGGCGCAGAAGGGGCTCGACCGCGGGTCGAAGCCGCACCTGCTGCCCTTGGGGCGCTGCCAGCGCTGCGAGACGATCCTGGAGCCGCTGCTGTCCGACCAGTGGTTCGTGCGCATCGAGCCACTGGCCCGGGCCGCCATCCAGGCGGTGGAGCAGGGGAGGACCCGCTTCATCCCCGAGGGCTGGACCAACACCTACATGGCCTGGATGCGTAACATCCACGATTGGTGTATCTCCCGCCAGCTGTGGTGGGGCCACCAGATCCCGGCCTGGTACTGCCCCGACGGCCACTGGACGGTGGCGCGGGAGCGGCCTCGCGCCTGCGCCACCTGCGGCCAGGGGGAGCTCAAGCAGGACGAGGACGTGCTCGACACCTGGTTCAGCTCGGC
>DASRTO010000314.1:0-3177 GCA_035655915.1 Anaeromyxobacteraceae bacterium | reverse complement strand
GGGAGCGCCGCCAGGCGCTGGCCGCCGACGACCCCGAGCTCACCCCCATGTTCATCCCCATGCTCCGCCGGCCCGGCCGCGAGGAGCCCAAGAGCACGCCCTAACCACCGGAGGCTCCCATGCGCCACGCCATCGCCGCCGTCTGCCTCGCCGCCCTGGCCTGCCAGGGGACGCCCCGCGACGCCGCCGGGTGGGCCCGGGCCGCGGTGCGGCACAACCGGGTCCAGGAAAAGCTGGAGGCGCTGGAGCAGGCCCGCAAGGCGCCGGGCGACCGCCGGGCGGCCACCCCGGCCCTGGTCTCCCTGCTCAAGGAAGGACCCAAGGTGCGGGCGGCCGCGGCGCTGGCGCTGGGCGAGTTCGGCGACCCGGCGGCGGTGAAGCCGCTCATGGAGGCGGTCGATCTCCGCCTGGGAGGCGAGCGCCTTGCCGAGACCCATGACGCCAACCGCCGCATCGCCGAGGCGCTGGGGCGCCTGCGCTCGCGGGAAGCGGTGCCGGTGCTACTGAAGCTGGCGCGCTCCCCCGACGGCTTCACCCAGGTGGCGGCGGTGGACGCGCTGGGGGAGGTGGGGGACCCGGCGGCGGTGCAGACCCTCTCCGCCATCGCCACCGGCGACGACGTCGAGCCCTTCACCTCCAAGAAGGCGCTCCTGGCCCTGGGCCGGATCGGGGACGCCCGGGCCGTGCCGGCGGTGGTGCGCATGCTCTTCCGCGAGCGCCGCGGGGTGACCTTCTTCCCCGAGGCGGCGGTGGCGGCCTCGGTCATCGGCGCCCCGGCCGTCGGGCCGCTGCTGGCGGTGCTGGAGGGGCGCGACCGGGAGCTGGAGGCCTGGGCCCGCTCGGCGGGCGTGGTGGAGGGGGCCCTCCGCGCCAAGGCGGCCCAGGTGCTGGGCGACCTGGGCGAAGCCCGCGCCGTGCCGCCGCTGCTCGGGACGCTGGCCTGGAGGGACCGGTTCGCCGACGTGCAGGTGCTGGTGCGGGTGTACTCGGCCGAGTCGCTCGGGCGGCTGCGGGCCCGGGAGGCGGTGGGGCCGCTGAGCGAGGCGCTGGGGCGCGAGCAGAACCCGGACGCCCGGGCGCGCTACGCCGACGCCCTGGCCCGCATCGGCGATCCGCGGGCCATCCCGGCCCTGGCTCGGGCGGCCCAGGCGCGGAGCTGGGACGAGCGGGCCGGGGCGCTGGAGGCGCTGTCGCGCCTGGGGGGCGAGGCGGAGCTGCGCCTGGTGGAGCAGGGAGCGGATCCGGCCCACGCCGCCGACCTGGCCCGCATGAAGGCCCGCCTGGCGGCGGGCCAGGCCTGCGGGCAGGACCTGGCCTGCTGGAAGGGGAAGCTCTCCGGCGAGGCGGCGGTGCGCGACCGGGCGGCGCTGGAGGTGGGGCGCCGCGGGGCCCCCGCCGACGCCGCGGCCCTGGTGGAGACCGCCGCCCTGCCGGTGCAGGACGAGGCCGACCTGGCCGCCCGGTACCACGCCCTGCTGGGGCTGGAGTGGCTCACCGCCGGCGGTGCGCCCGGCGCGGCCGGCCTGGCGGACCGCCTGGACGCCTTCTGCGACAAGGAGAAGGGGCGGGGCTTCACCGCCAAGGTGAACGAGGACGCGCGCCGCCTCGCCATGAAGCTGCGGCGGCGGGCCGGCTGAGGGCGGCCCTCGCCGGCCGCCGCTCCCCGGGCGCTCCTCCTTCACGGCCCGGCCGGCTCCTCGTCCTCCGGAGCGCCGCGCCGGCGCTCCCAGGCGCTGGGGAGGAGGCTGAAGGGGAGCAGCCTCGCCAGCAGGGGCAGGAGCAACATGCCGCCCGGGGCGGCGAAGATGGCCAGCGCCGGGACGGCCTTGGCGAGGTCGACCAGCTGCACCCGCACCTTGGCCTTCTCCTCGCCCGAGAGGGCCTTGCCGGCGGCGGCCTTGGCGAGGAGCTGCCCCAGCTCGCCGGTCTGCCTCACCTCGGTGACGATGGCGTCCAGGTTGTCGGTGAGGAGCCGGGTCACCGTCTCGGTCACCCGATCGGTGGCCTCGCCCCAGCCGTCGGCCAGCCACTCCGCCGGCGAGCCGTCGAGCGGACCCTCCAGCAGCAGCTGCTCGCCGGCGCGCATGGCGGCCTCGGCGCGCATGGCCGCCAGCTGCTCGCCGCCGATGCCGGCCGCGGCGGCGAAGGCGTCCGAGAAGCTCGGCGAGGCGGTCCCGGAGGCGCTGGCCACCGCCTCGGCCAGCAGGAGCTGCTCCAGCAGGAAGGCGCGCAGCGGGGCTGGGGCTGCGGACGCCAGCTCGGCCGCCCCGCGGGGCCGGCGCAGCCGGCGCTGCAGCCTGGCCTTGAGGTCGCGGGTCAGGTGCAGGCGCGCCGACTGGCGCAGCGCCTCGCGGCGCCGGTGAAGGTCCAGCCGGCTTCCGGCGGCCGCCTGGGCGGCCAGGGCCTCCACCAGCAGCGCCCGCTCGCGCCCTCCCTCGGCGAGGCGCCGCCGCACCGAGGCCTCCTCGAGCCGTCTGGCGGCGCAGTAGTCGGATGTAAGCGCGGCCAGGAGCCAGCGTTCCAGCACCAGCTCCCCCGCCGAGAGCAGGAGCCCGCCGCGCGGGTCGCCCGGCGGCCAGGCGGCCCGGCGCTGGGCGGCGGCGGCCGCCGCCAGGGCGCGGCGCACCGCCGCCGGGGCGCCGCCCTCGGGCCGGCCGGGATCGGCGGCGGCCGCCTGGGGGATCCGGCCGGCCAGCGCCGCCAGCAGGCAGGCCATCTCGGCCCGGCGGCGCGACGGCTCGAAATGGGATCCTCCGAGGAGGAAGACGTCGAGCAGGAGGCGCAGGTGGCCGGTGGCGCGCTCCAGGAAGGCCTCCTCGGCGGTGGCTTCTCGGTCGGGCCGGCGCCAGCGGTGGATCGACCGGGTGGCCAGCATCCGGGCCCGTGTCTCGAGGGGCGAGCCGGCGTCGCGCAGGTCCGGGGGGAGGCGCAGCTGCGCCGCCACCGGGTCGAAATCCGCCAGCTCGCGGTCGACCAGCTCGGCGAGCCACGCTGGGGTCTCCAGGTCGGGCGGCACGAGTCAGAGAATAGCCCGAAGCGGGCCCGTCCGGGTGCGGCCCGCCGACGGGCGGAGGCGAGATCGGCGGGGGACGAGCCCCCGCCCTACTTCACGGCCTTGACGCGGGGCGGCTTGCGCTCCTCGGGCTCGGCGGCCTCGGCCGGCGCCGCCGGCCCGCG
>DASRTO010000313.1:0-5940 GCA_035655915.1 Anaeromyxobacteraceae bacterium | reverse complement strand
GGCGGCGCGGCGGGCGGAGGCCGGCGGCGCGCTGGACACGGCACTCCTCGAGATGGGCCTCGCCGACGAGCGGACCGTGGCCGACGCCCTGGCGCGGGCCTCCCGGCTGCCGGCGGCGCCGCCCTCCGCCTTCCTCGACCCCGACCCGCGCGCCCGGCGTGCCTTCCCCTCCAAGGTGGCGGAGCGCCACGGCCTGGTCCCCTTCGGCCTGGAGGGGCGCGAGATCCTGATCGCCGTCGTCCACCCGGTGGATCAGGCCCTCCTCGACGAGGTGAGCTTCATGCTCTCGCTGCACGTCCGCCCCCACGTGGCGCCGGAGTGGCGGGTGCGGGCGCTCATCGAGCGCCTGTACGGGACGCCCATGCCGGAGCGGCTGCGGGCCCTGGCGGCGCGCCTCTCCGGCGGGGCCGAGGCCGAGCGCGCTCCGCCGTCGGGTGCCGAGGGTGATCTGGCCTTCGAGCCGGTGGCGGATGCCGCCATGCCCGGCCGCCGCGGATTCGGCCGCGGCCCGGAGTCGGCCGAGCCGCTGGCGGCGGCCCTGGCGCAGGCGGTGGAGACCTCGGAGGCAACGGCCATCCTCGAGGAACCGCCGTCGCCGCCCCCGCCGGCCCGGGAGCGCCGGGGTGCCCCCGGCTGGAGGCTCGACGACGCCCGCCGGGCCCTGGGAGAGGCCCGCGACCGCGACCGGGTGGTGTCGGCGGCGTTGCGCTACGCCCGCGACTTCTTCGAGAGCGCCGCCCTGTTCGCGGTCACCCGGGACGCGGTCTGGGGCCACGACGCCCTGGGGCCGGACGACGACGCCCGGGAGCGCTGCCGGGCCCTGGCCGTCTCGGTGGACGACTGCGGGATGTTCCGGCCGGCGCTGGAAACGCGCGGGCCCTACCTCGGCCCGCCGCCCGCCGACCCGGTGACCCGGTCGGTGCTCGACGGCCTGGAGCGAGGGGCGCCGCGCACGGTGCTGGTCTACCCGGTGACGCTGCGGGAGCGGGTGGTGTGCATCCTGCTCGCCGACAACGGCGACGCGCCGGTGTCGCCGCGCCGCCTCGGCGACCTGCTGCTCCTCCTCTCCGCCATGGGTGGCGCCTTCGAGCGGGTGATGCGGGAGCGCAAGCTGCGGCGGGGCGCGGCCGTCCAGGCGCCCGCTCCGGCAGCCGCCCCCTCGCCGGAGGCGCCGCCTCCGCCGGCCCCGGCGCCGCCGCCGGCCGGTCCGGCGGCCATCCCCGAAGCACTCGAGCCGTGGCAGGTCGCCGAGCCGGCCCGCACCGAGGTGCCGCTCCCGGACGAGGTGGAGGTGGACCTGGGGGACTACGAGATCGGACCGGCCCCCTCCGCACTGGCCGCGCCGGGTCCGCCTCCCTCCGCGCTGGAGGAGGTGGCGGATCGCCTGGCCCGGAGCGCCCGCGGCTCGGCGGAGCGGGGCCGCCTCATCGCCGAGCTGGCGCAGGCCGGCGAGGAGGCCGCGGCGATCCTGGCCGCCCGCCTGCCGGGCCCGGTGGAGGTGCGCAGCCAGGCGCTGGCGGAGGCCACCCCGGTCTCGGAGCAGGGGCCGCTCCTGGCCGCCCTCGCGGCCCTGGGGGTGGCTGCGACCCGCCACCTCCTCCCGCTGCTCTCCGACCCGGACAAGGCCCGGCGCCGCTACGCGGTGCTCCTGCTCGGCCAGGTGGGGGACGCGGCGGCGCTTCCGGCGCTGGCCGAGGCGGCGTTCGACCCCGACCCCCGGGTGGCCTCGGCGGCGCGGGTGGCGCTCTCCGCCCACCGGCGCGAGCCGGAGATCGAGCCGCTGCGGGCCCGCCTGCGCCGGGCGCTCTCCGAGCCGGTCCGGGCGGCCGCGGCGGCGCGCGCCCTGGCCCGCCTGGGGGACGTCGAGTCGGTCCCGCTCCTGGTCCACCTGCTCGAGGGCGGCGAGCCCGCGGCCGCCGCCGCGGCCGAGGCGCTGGCGCGCCTCACGGTGCAGCGCCTCGGCCCGGAGCCCGGTCCCTGGATGGAGTGGTGGGCCCGGCACCGCGGTGAGCCGCGCCGGCGCTGGCTGCTGGCGGGCCTGACCCACGAGGACCACGCGGTGCGGCGCCTGGCGGCCGAGGAGCTGCGGGCGGCCGGGACGCCCCCCTTCGCCTACTTCCCCGATGCCCCGGCGGCCGAGCGGGAGCGGGCGGCGCAGGCCTGGGCCGCCTGGCTCGAGGCGCAGGGGGTGGAGCTGTGAGGAGGCACCCATGAAGAAGCCCATCGACCCCGATCCGCGGCGGGCCGCGCTCGACGAGCTCGACGCCCGGGCCGAGCGCGGCGGCGGGGAGGAGCGCATCGCCCGGCAGCACGAGGCCGGCAAGCTCACGGCTCGGGAGCGCCTGAAGCTGCTCCTCGACCCGGGCAGCTTCGTGGAGCTGGACAAGTTCAAGACCCACCGCGCCACCGACTTCGGGATGGAGCAGCAGAAGATCCCCGGCGACGGGGTGGTCACCGGCTACGGGCTGGTGGAGGGGCGCCAGGTCTTCGTCCACGCCCAGGACTTCACGGTCTTTGGCGGCTCGGTCTCGGGCGCCTTGGCCGAGAAGATCTGCAAGGTGATGGACCTGGCCCTGGAGGTGGGGTGCCCGATCGTCGGCCTCGCCGACTCGGGGGGCGCCCGCATCCAGGAGGGGGTGGTGGCCCTGGCGGGGTACGCCGAGGTCTTCCTGCGCCATTCCCGGGCCTCGGGAGTGGTGCCGCAGATCTCGGCCATCATGGGCCCCTGCGCCGGCGGCGCCGTCCTCGGCCCGGCCATCACCGACTTCATCTTCATGGTCAAGGACACCTCCGCCATGTTCAGCTCCGGCCCCGAGGTCATCAAGGCGGCCACGCACGAGCAGGTGAGCCGGGAGGAGCTGGGCGGGGCGCTGGTGCACGCCCAGCGGTCGGGGGTGGCCCACTTCGCCTGCGACACCGAGGAGGAGACCCTGAAGACGGTGCGGGAGCTCCTCTCCTTCCTGCCGCAGAGCAACGCCGACGACCCGCCGGTCCGGCCCCGCTCCGACGACCCGGGCCGCCGCGACGCGGCCCTGAAGACCCTGATCCCGGAGAGCCCGACCAGGCCGTACGACGTGCGCGAGGTGGTGAAGGCGGTCGTGGACGACCGCCACCTCCTGGAGGTGCACCGGCTCTTCGCCCAGAACCTGGTGGTGGGGCTGGCCCGCCTCGACGGGCGCCCGGTGGGGGTGGTGGCCAACCAGCCCGCGGTCCTGGCCGGCGCCCTGGACGTGGACGCCAGCGTCAAGGCCGCCCGCTTCGTCCGCTTCTGCGACGCCTTCAACCTCCCGCTGCTGACCTTCGTGGACGTCCCCGGCTACCTGCCCGGCGCCGAGCAGGAGTGGGGCGGCATCGTCCGGCACGGCGCCAAGTTGCTCTACGCCTTCGCCGAGGCCAGCGTGCCCAAGGTGACGGTCATCCTTCGCAAGGCCTACGGGGTGGCCTACGACGTCATGGCCTCGAAGCACCTGCGGGCCGACGTGAACCTGGCCTTCCCCTCCGCCGAGATCGCGGTCATGGGCGCGGAGGGCGCCGTGAACATCGTCTTCCGGAAGGAGATCCTGGCCGCCGGCCCCGACGCGGCGGCGCAGGACGCGGCCCGCGAGCGGCTGGTGGCGGACTACCGGGAGCGGTTCGCCAACCCCTACCGCGCAGCCGAGCTGGGCTACGTCGATGAGGTGATCCGCCCCGAGGACACCCGGCCCCGGGTCATCCGCGCCTTCGAGATGCTGCGCACCAAGAAGCGCGAGCGCCCGCCCCGCAAGCACGGGAACATCCCCTTGTGAGCAGGCGTCGGGCCTCGGGCTCCAGGCTCCGGGACGTGCCCCGCGGAGCATGGCCCGAAGCCCGGAGCCGAGCTCCGAAGCCCGCGGGCGGAGTAGTATGAGGGAGATGGCGCGCAGAGAGATGCCGCGGCTCGGCGACTCGCCGAGGTTCTACGTGGAGAACACCCAGCGGGCCCGCGTGCGCACCCCGGGCCTGGAGCACTACCGGGCGCACCGGCGCCGGCTGGCGCCCTGGCTGGTGGCGGGGCTACTGGCGGTGCTCGGCGCCCTGGCCTGGTTCTACTGGGTGACCCTCGGGTAGCCGGGTCGGGGCGGGCCGAGGTCGCTTGGGCGGCGCGCCGCGCCGCGGTAAGGTCTCCGTCCTCCGACCCGGCGCGCCGCATGTCCACGCCCGACCTCCACCGCCCGAAGCCACTCGTGGTGGCGGTGGACATGGGCTACGGCCACCTCCGGGCGGCGCGCCCGCTGGCGCGGCTCCTGGGGACGGAGCTGGTGCAGGTGGACCGCCCCCCGCTGTCCGGGCCGGAGGAGCAGCGGCTGTGGGCCCGGGTGCGGCGGGCCTACGAGTGGACCTCGCGCGCCTCGCAGGTGGCGGTGGTGGGCCGCCCCTTCCGCTGGCTGCTCGACTCGGTCACCGACATCCCGCACCTCTATCCCCTGCGCGATCTGTCGGCGCCCAGCCAGGGCGCGCTGGCGCTGGAGCGCCTCCTGCGGCGCGGGCTGGGGCGGGGTCTCGCCGAGCGGATGCGCCAGACCGGGGCACCGCTCCTCACGACCTTCTACTCGCCCGCCGTGGCCGCCGACCGCGCCGGCCTCCCGGGCGTGTTCTGCGTGGTGACCGACTCCGACGTGAACCGGGTCTGGGCCCCGCTGGACCCGGAGCGCACCGGCATCCACTACCTGGCGCCGAGTCAGCGGGTGGTGCGGCGGCTCCGGGCCTACGGCGTGCCGCCGCAGCGCATCACCTTCACCGGGTTCCCGCTGCCCCACGAGCTGGTGGGCGGGCCACACCTCGGCGCCCTGACGCGCAACCTGGCGGCGCGCCTGGTGAGGCTCGACCCGCGCGGCGAGTTCCGGCGTGGCTTCCGCGAGGAGCTCGATCACTTCCTGGGGCCGCTCCCGGCCGGGGAGCAGGGGCGCCCCCCGCTCCTGGTCTTCGCCGTGGGCGGCGCCGGCGCCCAGGCCGAGCTGGCGCGCGGCTTCCTCCCCAGCCTCGGGCCGGCGCTGGCGGAGGGCCAGCTCCGGCTGGCGCTGGTGGCCGGCGTGCGCGGCGAGGTGGCGGCTCGCTTCGAGGCGGCGCTGGCCGAGGCCCGCCTCGCCGACGCCGCGGCCAAGGCGGTGGAGATCCTGCTGGGACGCGACCTCGACGACTACCTCGATCGCTTCGACGCGCTCCTGGGGCGGGCCGACCTGCTCTGGACCAAGCCCTCCGAGCTGGTCTTCTACGCGGCCCTGGGGCTGCCGCTCGTGTGCGCGCCGCCGGTGGGGGTCCACGAGCGCTACAACCGCCGCTGGGTCACCGAGGCGGGGGCCGGGCTGCGCCAGGGCGACCCCAGCTTCGCCTGGCAGTGGATCTCCCACTGGCTGGAGGACGGCACCCTGGCCGCCGCCGCCTGGTCCGGGTTCCAGCGGCTGCCCAAGTTCGGCGCCTACCGGATCCTGGAAGCGGTGGGCGCGCCCCCGGGAGCCTCCGGGGTTGCGGGCTTTGCAGGCGGCGCGGCGGCCGCTACCATCCCCACGTGATCCGCGCCGTCGCGGCGGCCTTCTCGGTCGTCTACTGGGCCCTGGTGGTGGCCACCATGCCGGTCTTCTTCGTGGGGGCGCTGGCGGTCTTCCTCGCCAGCGCGCCCTTCGACCGCCGCCGGGTGGCGCTGCACCTCTACTCCTGCTTCTGGGCCTCCTTCTACGTCTACGTGAACCCGCTGTGGCGGGTGCGGGTGCTGGGGCGGGACAAGCTCCCCTGGCGCCGGTCGGCGGTGATCGTGTCCAATCACCTCTCGCTGGTGGACATCCTGGTGCTCTACGGCCTGTACCGTCCGTTCAAGTGGGTCTCCAAGGAGGAGAACTTCAAGATCCCCTTCACCGGCTGGAACATGACGCTCAACGGCTACGTCCGCCTGGCCCGGGGCGAGCGCAAGTCGATCCGCGACATGAT
>DASRTO010000312.1:0-4415 GCA_035655915.1 Anaeromyxobacteraceae bacterium | reverse complement strand
AGCCCCTTCACCTTGTACTCGACCGACTTCTGGCCGGTGAGGAAGATGAAGGGCGTGCCGCGGAAGCGCTCGTCCTCCTTGAGCCGCCGGCACAGCTCGAAGCCGTCCATCTCCGGCATCTTGGTGTCGGAGAGGATGAGGTCCGGGGGCGAGATCTGGCACTTGTCGAGCGCGTCCCGGCCGTTCACCGCGGTGGTGACGGAGAAGCCCGCCTTCTTGAGGCTGACCTCCATCACCCGCAGCGACTTGGGATCGCCGTCGACGAGGAGCAGGTGCTGCTTGGCCAAGTGCGCGCCCTTCCTGGCCCTTCGAGAGGGCTCCGCCATCGTCCCCGGTCTGCCCGGGGGCAGTCAAGGAACGGGCCTGTCGTATGAGGGAGGGCGCCGCCGGCCGATACCGCCTGGCGGTCACTTCTTCACGAAGGCCCGGTCCTCGCCCCTGCGCCTGCGCTGCTCGTCGAGGGCCCGCACCTCTCGCGCCGCCTCCTGGTTCTGCGGATTGGCCTTCCAGGCGGCGCGGAAGAGCTGCTCGGCCCTGGCCTCGTCCTTCTCCCCCCGCGCCACCGTGGCCGCCACCAGGAAGGCGCGGTCGCAGGTCGGGTCCTTCATGGCCTCGGCAAGGAGCTCCCTGGCGCGGGCCAGGTCCTTGCCGCGCGGGTCGTTCAACAAGGTCGCCGCCAGCGCCGCCTTGTATTCGGCACGGGCCGGGTTGCCGCGGATCGCCGACTCCAGGAAGGCGCGCGCCCTGGCGAAGTCGCGGGTGCGGGCACAGGCCTCGCCCTTCTGAAAGTCGACGTGCGCCGCCTCCACCGCCTCGGGGCTGGCCGCGGCGGCGCCGCCCCGGGCGCCGACGGTGCGGGCCCGGTACTCGGACCGCTTCTGGCCGTCGGAAAGGACCCCGTAGGCCTCGTTGAGGGCGGCGAACAGCTCCTTGACCCGCGGGGTGAGGTCGGAGAGCGCCGGCCTGAGGAAGCGGTCGGGGTGGTACTGCTTGGCGAGGCCCAGGTAGGCCTGCTTCACGGCGTTGGCCGAGGCGTCGTGGGCCACGCCGAGCCGGACGAATAGGTCCGCGTCCCGGGCGCGCGGCCAGATCTCCTCGAAGGACCGCCGCAGGGCCGCCTCGGCCTCGGTGGGGGCGGCGCGCTCCCCCGCCGCGGCCGCTCCGGGCGTCGCCGGCGCGGGCGGCCGGGTCGGCGGCGTGAGCGGCCCGACGCCCATGTTCTGGATGGCGCGCGCCAGCAGCCGCTGGCGGCGCCGCCTCGCCTCGTCCGGGTCGCTGCGCCGCGACGGCGGCGGCGTGACGCCGGCGACGGACTCGATCTGCGGCTCGGCGACGGCCTCCAGGGGGACCGCCACCTCGCTCGGCGGCGGGGTCGCCCCCACCGTTGCGAGGTCGGCCGCCAGGCCCACCGGGGTCTCGGGGGTGGCGCCGGTAGGCGCAGTGGAGCTCTCGGCCAGGCCCAGCAGCAGCAGCGCCGCCAGGGCGGCCCGGGCGCGCCCCGGCGCCACGCCGTCCCGGCCGGCCAGGATGGCCTCGGGAGCGGCCGGCTCCTCCAGCGAGGCCAGCAGGGTCCGCTCGGCCTCGCTCCACCCGAACTTGTCCGCCACCTGCCGGTACACCGGCGTGAGCGCCAGCGTGCCCCCGGCGTGCGCCAGCGCCGCGTCGACCAGCTGGGCCGCTTGCGGCTGCTCCAGCGCGTCCACGATCACCCTGAGCGGCGAGATGCGCACCGCCCGCGTCCACTCCGGCATGGCGGCGCCGGCGTCGAAGCGGTAGGCCCCGGCGTCGAGCCCGGCGATGAGCGTGACGTACCCCGCCTGCTGCTCGGCCAGCGTGCTCTCCAGCGTCGCCTGGTCGATGGCCCCCATCTCCACCAGGATGCGGCCCTGGGGGCCGCCGCCCCGGGCCATGCGGGACAGGCTCTCGTTGAGGGCCACGATATCGATGAGCCCGCGCTGCAGCAGGTACTGTCCCAGCGGCTTGAACCCCATGAACACCTGCGCTCCCACCGGCATCCCGGTCCGCAGGTAGAGGCGGGCCGTACCCCGGGGGTGCTCCACGGTGAGGACGCCGGTGGCCTTCTCGTTCAGCGTCGCCAGCAGGAGCGCCGCCAGCGGCGTGCGGGCGAGGTCCCCCGGCTCTCGCAGGACCGACATGCGCCGGCCATTCTACCCCGACAGCGTCTCCAGCGCCCGGTAGAGCGCCACCCCCACCGCCACCGCCAGGTTGAGGCTGCGCTTCCCGGGAAGCATGGGGATGCCCAGGCAGCGGTCGGGGAAGGCGTCCAGCAGCGCCGGCGGCAGCCCCAGCTGCTCCTGGCCGAAGACCAGGAAGTCGCCGGGCGCGAAGCGCGCCCGGAACAGGCTGCGGCCGGCCCGGGCCGTGAAGAGGTGGAGGCTTGCGGATTGACCGCGGAGCGCCCGTGCCTCAAAGTCGCGCCAGTCGGGGTAGCGCTCGGGGCGGAGATCCTCCCAGTAGTCGAGGCCGGCGCGGCGGAGCTCCTTCGACTCCAGGGAGAAGCCCAGGGGGCCGACCAGGTGGAGGCAGGTGCCGGTCACGGCGCAGGTTCGCGCCACGTTGCCGGTGTTGGGCGGGATCCGGGGCGAGACCAGCACGATCTGCAGCGGCGGCGACGGCGGGAGGAGGTCCGGCATGGCGGGCATCGGCATCCTGAACAACCCGCGCTCGCGGCGCAACCTGCGCCGCCCCCGGACCGCGGCGCACCTGCGGGCCATCCTGCGCGGCGACGGGGAGGTGCTCGACGCCTCCACGCCCGAGCAGCTCGACCTGGCCGTGGAGCGCTTCCGCTCCGCCGGCGTCGACCTGCTGGGCGTCCACGGCGGCGACGGGACGGCCCACTACGTGCTCTCGGCCTGCGTGCGGGCCTTCGGGGCGGAGCCCCTGCCGGCGGTGGCGCTCCTCCCGGGCGGGGGCATGAACACGGTGGCTCGCGGCACCGGCGTGCGCGGCTCGCCCGAGGCGGTGCTGCAGCGCATCGTGGCCCGCCGACGGGCCGGCCTGCCGCAGCCGGTGGTGGAGCGGGATCTGCTGGCGGTGGAGAGCGACGGCGGCCCCCCCGTCCACGGCTTCCTCTTCGGCACCGGCTGCGTGGTGGCCTTCCTGGAGGCCTACTACGCCCCGCCCGGCCCGTCGCCGGCGCGGGCGGCCCTCCTGGTGGCGCGGGCCCTCCTCTCGGCCCTGGTCGGGGGCCGCCTGGCCCGCGCCCTCTCCCGCCGTGAGCCCATCGAGGTGCTGGCCGACGGTGAGCGCTGGCCCAAGGGGGACTACCTGGCGGTGCTGGCCGGCTCCTCCCCCGAGCTGGGGCTGGGCTTCCGCCCCTTCGCGCGCTGCGACGAGCAGCCCGGGTTCTTCCACGCCGTGGGCGTGACTGGATCCGCCTACCGCCTGGCCTTGTCGGCGCCGCGCATCAGGCTGGGGCTGCCCTGGAAGCGGCGGGTGGCCATGGACGCGGTGGTGCGGGACCTGGTGCTCGAGCCTCGCGCCCCGCTCGCCTTCAATCTGGACGGCGACCTCTACCGGGCTGAGCGGAGCCTGCGGGTGTCGACCGGGCCGCCGTTGCGGCTGGTGGCCGACCGCGGCGCGGCCGCGGTTTGACCGTCGCCGCGGCCGCGATCTACCCTCCACCTCGTCCATGCGCCTCAGCGTCGCCGGAAGCACCGATGTGGGGCTGAAGCGCACCCAGAACGAGGACGCCTTCCTCCTCTTGCCCGAGGAGCACCTCTACTGCGTGGCCGACGGCATGGGCGGCCATGCCTCGGGCGAGGTGGCGGCGCGCATCGCGGTCGAGGAGATGGCCGAGTTCTTCCGCCTCACCGGCCGCGACCTGGAGGCCACCTGGCCCTTCAAGGAGGACCCGGCCTACGGGTACGACGAGAACCGGCTGCTCACCGGGGTGAAGCGGGCCAACCAGATAATCTTCGAGCGGGCCCGCTCCGACGAGCGGCTCAAGGGGATGGGCACCACCCTGGTGGCGGCCTACTTCCCCGGGCGCACCGCCCTGGTGGGGCACGTGGGCGACAGCCGGGCCTACCTGTACCGGCAGGGGGCGCTCACCCAGCTCACCGAGGACCACTCGCTGCTCAACGACTTCCTGCGCACCCACCAGCTCTCGGCCGCCGAGGTCGAGGCCTTCCCCCACAAGAACGTCATCGTGCGGGCCCTGGGGATGAAGGAGACGGTCCAGGTGGACCTCATCCGCCAGGATCTGGAGGAAGGGGACGTCCTGCTCCTGTGCTGCGACGGGCTGTCGGGGATGGTGCCCGCCGAGCGCATGGCCGAGATCATCCGCGCCGCGGGGGGCGACCTGAAGCGCGCCAACCAGTCGCTCATCGAAGCCGCCAACGGCGCCGGCGGGGCCGACAACATCACCAGCGTGCTGGTGCAGGTGCACGCCT
>DASRTO010000311.1:0-8601 GCA_035655915.1 Anaeromyxobacteraceae bacterium | reverse complement strand
TTGTCGGCCTTGGGGGCGATCTTCTCGGCGTAGGACTTGAAGTACTCCTCCGGCGTGGGCAGCCGCCCCAGGTTCGAGGCCACCGCGCCCAGCTCGGCCGAGCCCAGGAACACCCTGGCCTGGTCGCCCATGCGGTCGTCGAAGTTGCGGGTGGAGGTGGAGTAGACGGTGGCCCCGTCCGGCACCCGGGCCTGGTTCCCCATGCACAGCGAGCAGCCGGCCACCTCGATGCGGGCCCCGATGGCACTGAACACCGAGAAGTAGGCCTCGTCGCGCAGCTCCTGCTGGTCCATCCGGGTGGGCGGGCAGATCCAGGTGCGCACCGCCGGGTTGAACTTCGCGCCCTTCCAGATCTCGCCGGCGGCGCGGAAGTGGCCGATATTCGTCATGCAGCTGCCCAGGAAGACGTCGTCGATCTTGGTGCCGGCCACCTCGGACAGCAGCTTCACGTCGTCCGGGTCGTTGGGACAGGCCAGGATGGGCTCGCGGATCTCGGCGAGGTCGATCTCGATCAGCGCGGCGTACTCGGCGCCCTCGTCGGCGGAGAGGAGCTGCGGCTTCTTCAGCCACTTCTCCACGTCCTGGATGCGCTTCTCCAGGGTCCTGGCGTCCTGGTAGCCGTCGGCGATCATCTTGCGCATCAGCGCCGCGTTGGAGCGCAGGTAGTCGGCGACGGTCTTCTCCGAGAGCTTCACGGTAGCGGCCGCGGCCGAGCGCTCGGCGGCGGCGTCGGTGAGCTCGAAGGCCTGCTCCACGGTCAGGTCGGGGAGCCCCTCCATCTCGAGAATCCGCCCGTTGAAGACGTTCTTCTTGCCCTTCTTGGGCACGGTGAGCAGCCCCTGCTTGATGGCCCAGTAGGGGATGGCGTTCACCACGTCGCGCAGGGTGATGCCGGGCTTGAGCGTGCCCCGGAAGCGCACCAGCACCGACTCGGGCATGTCGAGCGGCATGAAGCCCAGCGCGCCGGCGAAGGCCACCAGGCCCGAGCCGGCCGGGAAGCTGACGCCGATGGGGAAGCGGGTGTGGCTGTCGCCGCCGGTGCCCACCGTGTCGGGGAGCAGGAGCCGGTTGAGCCAGGAATGGATGACGCCGTCGCCGGGCTTCAGCGACACGCCGCCGCGCTCGACGATGAACTGCGGCAGCGTCTTGTGCATCTTCACGTCCGCCGCCTTGGGGTAGGCCGCGGTGTGGCAGAAGGACTGCATGAGCATCGGCGACTGGAACTTGAGGCAGGCCAGCTCCTTCAGCTCGTCGGCGGTCATGGGGCCGGTGGTGTCCTGCGAGCCCACCGTGGTCATGCGGGGCTCGTAGTATCCGCCGGGGAGGACGCCCGGCAGGCCACAGGCCTTCCCCACCATCTTCTGCGCCAGGGTGTAGCCCTGGCCCGGCTTGGGGGTGGGGTTCACCACCTGGGCGAAGAGGTCGCTCGCCGGCTTCTTCAGGGCCTTGCGGGCCTTGTCGGTGAGGGCGCGGCCGATGGTGAGGGGGATGCGCCCGCCGGCCTTGAACTCGTCGGGCAGGGTGTTGGGCCTCAGCTGGAAGGTGGAGAGCACCTCGCCCGCCTCGGAGCGGATCTCCCCCTTCTTGAAGTCCACCGTCACCAGGTCTCCCATCTTGAGGCGGGAGACGTCGGCCTTGATGGGGAGCGCTCCCGAGTCCTGGGCGGTGGCGAAGAAGATGGGGGCGATGACGCCTCCCAGGATGACGCCGCCGCGGCGCTTGTTGGGCACGTGGGGGATGTCCTCGCCGATGTGCCACTGCACCGAGTTGCAGGCGCTCTTGCGCGAGGAGCCGGTGCCGACCACGTCGCCCACGAAGGCCACCTGGAAGCCCTGGGCCCGGTACTCGGCGATGGTCTTCTGGCCGCCCGGGAAGCGGGTCTTGCCCATGGCCAGCGCGTGAAGCGGGATGTCGGGGCGGGTGGAGGCGTCGCCCGCCGGCGAGAAGTCGTCGGTGTTGATCTCGCCGTCGACCCGGAAGACCTTGACCCTCACCTGGTCGGGGATGCCGGGGCGGGAGGTGAACCACTCGGCGGCGGCCCACGACTCCAGCACCTTCCTGGCCGCCGCGTTCTTGGCCTTGGCCAGGGCGCCCACGTCCCCGAGGGCGTCGTAGACGTAGGTGAGGCCGGAGAGCGCCCTGGCGGCGTCGTCGGCCAGGGCCTTGGCCTTGAGCGCGGCCACCAGCGGGGGGACGTTGTACCCGCCGCCCATGGTGCCGAGCATGAAGACGGCGTCCTTCCTGGTGATGACCGGGGAGCGGGCCTTGCCCGAGACCACCTGCGAGAGGAACTCGGCCTTCACCAGGGCGGCCGGGTCGACGCCCGGCGAGACCCGGTCGCGCAGGAGCGCCAGGAGCGACTCCTCCTGCCCCCTGGGGGGCTTCTGCAGCAGCTTCACCACTTCGCGGGTCTGCTCCGGGTCGAGGGGGCGGGGCGGGATGCCCTGGGCCTTCCGCTCCTCGACGTGCTTCAGATAGGCGTCCATCACGGCGGTCGTCTCCTTCGGTCGGAGGGTGGCCCCGGCGGGGTCAAGGCCCTCTGAAAACGTGGCCTTATACCGCAACCGGCCGGCGCTGTCAGCGACGGCGCGCAACCCCGGGCGAGCTCGAGGCAAGCCAGTTTTGCGCAGGGCGCGGCGCCGCGCCGGCGCTCACCCGGCGGCGCGGACGTCTACCCGGTTGTCGTAGAAGGTGGAGCCACCGGCCTCGTCGGTGAGGCGCTGCGAGGTGAGGGCGTTCACGGTCCGCTCGCCGGGGGCGTGGGCCGCCCAGAAGACTCCCTCGGCCACCACCACGCCGCGCGGGACCGCGGCGCTCACCTCCAGCTCGAAGGCCACCTCCCCCAGGTCGTTCCAGGCCAGGACCCGCTGGCCGTGGCGCAGGCCGCGCCCGGCGGCGTCCTCCGGGCTCATGGCGAGCCGCATCTGGCGGCGGCGCCGGCGCAGGTCCTCCCGCTCGCCGAAGGTGGAGTTGAGCGAATAGAGGCTGGCCCCGGTCATGAGCCGGAAGGGGTGGCGCCCCGACTCCTCGTGGGTGGGGAGCCATTCCGGCAGCGGGCGGGGCAGGCGCGGGTTCAGGATCTCCACCTTGCCCGAGGGGGTACGGAAGCCGCCGTCCGGCACCCGCAACTCGACCGCCCGGCCCTCGTCCAGCGCGGCCCGGTCGATGCCCTCCCGCCAGGGCGAGGGAACGGCCAGGATCTCGTCTACCATCTCCCGGGCGGTGCGACGGAAGATCGGCTCGTCGAACCCCATGGCCCGGGCCAGCAGCCGGAACACCTCCCAGTTGGATCGCGACTGCCCCACCGGCGGGATGGCGGCCCCGGCCCGCTGCAGGCAGTAGTGGCCGTAGGAGCGGTAGAGGTCCTGGTGCTCCAAGGAGCTCGTGGCCGGGAGCACCACGTCGGCCCAGCGGGCGGTGTCGGTCATGAACCGCTCGTGGACCACGGTGAAGAGATCCCCGCGGGCCAAGCCGCGCAGCACGGCGTTCTGGTCCGGCGCTACCGCCGCCGGGTTGGAGGCGTAGACGTAGAGGGAGCGCACCGGCGGCTCGAGCGCGGTGAGGGCCTCTCCCAGCCGGTTCATGTTGACGACGCGGGTGGGGCGCGGCTGGAGGTCCTCGCGCGTCACCACCCGCAGGTCGAAGGCCTGGGAAGAGGAGGCGCCGGCGAGGCACCCGCCGCCCGGCCGCCCGTAGGCGCCGATCACCGCCGGCAGGCAGGCGATGGTTCGCACGGTCATGGCGCCGTTGCCGTAGCGCGACAGGCCGCTGCCGATGCGGATGAAGGGGGCCCGGGCCCGCCCCAGCTCGCGCGCCATGGTCGTGAGCTCGGCCGGGGCGACGCCGGTCACCTCGGCGGTGCGCCCGAGCGTCCAGGCCGGCAGCACCCGCTCCCGCAGCTCGGGCCAGCCCTGGACCCGATCCCGCAGGAACGCCTCGTCCGCGAGCCCCTCGCGGTCGAGGAGGTGCATGAGCCCGAGCGCCAGGGCCCCGTCGCTTCCCGGCCGCGTCAGCACCAGCCGGTCGGCCAGGGCGGCGGTGGGGGTCCGGTAGGTGTCGATCACCCAGGCCCGGGCCCCCGCCCGGCGGGCCTCCTTCACCCGGTGCGCGAAGTGGATGTTGGTGGCGACGGCGTTGATGCCCCACAGCACCACCAAGTCGCTCCGGAGGACCGAGTCCGGGTGGGGCCCGGGCGTCTCCCCCATGACCGCCTTCCAGCCCACGTCCTTGGCCGGCGAGCAGATGGTGCGGTCGAGCCGGGAGGCGCCCAGGCGGTGGAAGAAGGCATGGCCGGCGTTGCGCTGCAAGAGGCCCATGGTGCCGGCGTAGGAGTAGGGCAGGATGGCCTCGCCCCCCGCGACATCGAGGATGGCGCGCCAGCGGCGGGCGATCTCGGCCACCGCCTCGTCCCAGCCGGCCTGGCGGAACGCCCCAGCCCCCTTGGGGCCGCTGCGCAGGAGCGGTGTCGTGAGCCGCAACGGCGAGTGCACCGTGTCCTGGTAGCGGTTCATCTTGGGGCAGAGGGTGCCCCGGTTGAAGGGGTGCTCCGGGTCGCCCCGCACCGACACGGCGCGGCCGCCCTCCACCTCCACCAGCATCCCGCAGGCGTCGGGGCAGTCGTAGGGGCAGACGGAGCGGATGAGGCGCGGCACCGGGGCCCGCATCATAGCGCGCCGGCAACCGGCGGCGCTCGCCCGGGCCGGGTGCGCCCGTCGGATCCCCGGGCCGGCGCCAGCCGGCCCCGGCCGGCGTCCCGGTTGACGCCGCGCCCGCGGCGGCGCAGCCTGTCGGCGCCATGAAGGCCCTGGTCACCGGCGCGGCCGGCTTCATGGGAGCCTGGCTGGTCCGCCTGCTCCTGGAGCGCGGGCACGCGGTGCGGGCCCTGGTGCGGCCGGGCGGGGCGCCCGGCCCGCTCGCCGGTCTGGGGGTGGAGGACGCTCGCGGGGACGTCACCGAGCCGCACTCGCTGGAGCGCGCCGTGGAGGGGTGCGACTGGGTGTTCCACCTGGCCGGCGTGCGGCGGGCCGCCAGCCGCCAGGAGTTCATGGAGGTCAACGCCGAGGCCACCCTGCACCTGCTGGAGGCCTGCCTGGCGGCCGCCCCCGGGCTCCGCCGCTTCGTGCTGGCCGGCTCGCTCGGCGCCAGCGGCCCCTCCGCCACCGGCAAGCGCGAGGAGGACCCGCTGCAGCCGGTCGAGTGGTACGGCGAGTCCAAGGCGGAGGCGGAGCGCATCGCCTTCTCCTACGCCGACCGGTTGCCGGTGACGGTGGCCCGGCCGGCCCGCGTGATCGGCCCCGGCGACCGGGAGAACCTGCTCTTCTTCCGCGTGGTGAAGGCCGGCTTCCTGCTCGACCTGGGAGGCCCGCCGCGGCCGGTCTCCTTCGTGGACGTGGAGGACTGCGTCCGCGGCTTGCTGGAGCTGGCCGAGAGCCCGGCCGCGCCGGGGGAGGCCTTCTTCCTGGCCTCGGCGGAGCGCACCGACCTCTCCTCGCTGCAGCGCCAGGCCGCGCGCGCCCTGGGGGCGTCGCCGCGGACGCTGCCGCTCCCGGCGGCGGTGCTCTCCGCCCTGGCCTGGGCCGCCGACGGGGTGACGCTGGCCTCGGGCGTGAAGCTGCCGCTCAACCGCAAGCTGGCCCGCCAGCTCCTGGCCCCGGGCTGGACCTGCGACCCCGGCAAGGCCCGCCGCCTCCTCGGCTTCGAGGCCCGCGTCTCGCTGGCCGAGTCGGTCGACCGGGCGGCACGCTGGTACCTCGAGCAGGGCTGGCTATGACGAGTGCAGGCGCGGCGAATCGCGCACCATGGCTCAGAACGCCACCACCGTCCCCAGGCTCACCCGGTTCACGTCCAGCTCGAAGTCCCGGGCCGCCTCGGCCAGAAGCCGGACGTTGCGCCTGAGGAGGAAGCTCGCCCCGAGCGACCCGGAGTTGCGCCGGGCCCCGGCGTCGTCCGACTGCACCCGGTTGTAGAGGAGCGAGAGGGCCCAGCGCCCCGCCGGCCCGTCTGGGAAGGCCAGCAGCTCCCCGAAGCCGCCCTGGGTCTGGACCCGCTCCTGCGGCGGCGCCAAGAAGAAGGGGTTGGTGTCTCTTCGCCACAGCCAGATGCCGGAGAGCTGCCCCCACTCCCCCAGCTCCAGCACCAGGTCCGGGCCCAGGTAGTAGAGCTCGTTGGGGAGGCCGGCCTGACGCTCCTTGCCCCAGTAGCCGAGGACCCCGAGCCGCGCCGGCCCGACCGGCACCGCCACTCGCAGCGCCACGTTCTTGTAGGGGTCGGAGTCGAAGGTGCCTCCGGCGCCGATGGGCGGGATGCCGTTCCCGTTCACCACCTGCCCCACCACCTCGAAGCCCGGGCCGTCCCAGGTGACTCCCAGGCCGCGGTCGTAGGTGAGGGTGGCGCGGGAAGCCCCCACCGTCAGCGACAGGATCTGGTAGTCCAGCCGCATCAGGCGCAGCTCGCGCTTGAAGACGGGATCGCACACCTGGAACTGGCCGGCGAAGAGCGAGAGCGGCAGCCCGAACATGCGGGTCCACTGCACCCAGGCGTCCTCCAGCCCGAGCACCTCGCCGGACTCGATGATGAAGTAGACGTAGTAGGAGACGCCGTCGGCGATGGAGCCGCCGGAGAGGAGCTTGGCCACCCAGGGCGCCTGGAAGTCGGTCTTGGCGGCGGCCCCCGAGTCCCAGGCGCCGAAGAGGTCGAAGCGCACCGCCAGCGGGAGCTCGCGCGGCAGCTGCAGGAGCTCGTCGCCGGTGTCGAGGGTGGCCCGCGCCGGCTCCTCCCCCGGGTCCTCCAGGCGGAAACCGCGGGCGGCGAAGTCCTCGCCGTAGGGCTTGAGCCGCGGGAAGGGCGAGTGGCAGGTGCTGCAGGAGAAGCGGTACTTGCGGGCGAAGGCGGGGATGGCCCCGGCCTCCGGCGGGGCCGAGAGCGCCGCCGCGGCGGCGGCCAGGGCCAGGACGGTTCCCGGACGGACGCGCATGGCTCCCCCTCAGTCCACCACCACCAGGGTGGTCGAGTGCTCGTTCACCGGCACCGGCTGCCATTCCTCCGGCGGCACCTTCAGGTACTCGGCCACCGAGGACACCAGCCGCGAGTACCAGATCCGGGCCGTCACCGTGACCGGGCCGGGCGGGAGATCCTGGGGCGTCTTCCAGGTGTAGCGCTCCGTCACCGCCTGGAGCGGCGCCAGCCGGTAGTCGGTCCCCAGCCTGGCGGTGTTCCACTGGGCGATGGTCATCCGCCCCCGGGGGTCGAAGTACGGGAGCCGGAAGATCCGGTCGCCGTCGGGGACCATGCCGTCGCGCGGCAGGCCCGGGAAGCCAGGGAAACCCCGCATCTCGCCGATGTCCTGGTAGGCGAGCGCCTTGCCGTCGGCGATGGTGTACTCCTCCCCCGGGAAGCCCTTGCGGTCCACCGCGAGGTGCCAGGTCTTCCCCTTGGCGTCGCGGGCCTCGACGTGGAGCCATAGCACCCGCTCCTCCGCCGAGCCGGAGGGGATCTTGTGCCCGGCCTTGGCGTTCACCACCACCGCGGTGAGCCGGACGGGGTCGCCGGGCTCGATCTCGCGCGCCTCGGGGTGGATGCGGACCTCGGCGACCCCGGCCAGCTTGCCGGGGTCGTGGGCGCCGTGGAACAGGTGCTGCCGCACGTCGGGGTGCTCCTCGGCCATGCGGGCGCTGCGGCCCCGGGCCGGCGGCATGTGGCACTCCTGGCAGACGATGCCGGCCTTCCCGTGCGGCCCCTCCTTCCACTCGAGATGGGTGGACTTGACGAAGACGCCCCAGGGGTCCTGCTCGTTGTGGCAGGTGCCGCAGAACTCGGCGGTGCGCAGGAAGGGGTTCTCCACCGTCCGGTGGTGGGGGCTCTCCACGCCGGGCCGCGGCCCCTGCTTGACGCGCCCGGGCTCGGACACCCAGTTGTAGTTCACCGGCACCTCCCCGCGGAAACCGGTGAGGGTGTGGCACAGGTCGCAGGTGACCGCCTCGTTGGCCCGGGTCCCGGCCGCCGGGCGCTTGGGCGGGATGTCGCCGGCCAGGAAGGCCAGCGGCGCGTGGCAGCCGTTGCAGCCGGCCTTCACGCCCGCCACCTTGGGTTCCTTCTCGGCGTGGGGCACCGCCAGTTCGAAGTACTCGATCTCGTCCCAGGCGTGGGTGAAGGCCTGGGACATCATGGCCTGCTCATGCTGGCGGGCGATGTCCACGTGGCAGGTGGCGCAGGCCTGCGGCCGCTCGTAGTCGGCGTAGCGGCGCGTCCCCAGGGCCTCGTCGCCGGCCCTGGGTCCGGCCTCGGCCGCCTGCGCGGCCGAGGCTAGGCCGGCCAGCGCTCCGGCCAGGATCTGGCGGATCATGATCCCCTCCCCCGGCCGAACGCGGGCGATGCGCCGGCCGCCGCCGGGCATGCTACCGCCCCGTCCCGCCGGCGGGCCACCACTTCCTCGGGGCGTGACCGCGCCTGCCGACCTGTGCTTTGGTCCCGGGGGGACGAGCCGCCTGGAAACGCCCGAACACCGGGGTCGCGAGGGGCCCGCGTCGGAGGCGCTGCTGGCGGCCCTGCGGCGGGCCGCCGACCCGGCCGAGGTGGCGGCGCTGCGCCGCCGCGGCGACGCGG
>DASRTO010000310.1:0-1861 GCA_035655915.1 Anaeromyxobacteraceae bacterium | reverse complement strand
CGTGGCCCGCGACCGCACCGTCCTCATGGTGGAGCACAACCTCTCGGTGGTGGCCGACCTGTGCCAGACCATCACCGTGCTGCAGCGCGGCTCGATCCTGGCCGAGGGGAGCTACGCCGAGGTGTCGAGGAACCCGCAGGTCCTCGAGGCCTACATCGGGGTGCCCGAGTGACCCTGGACATCCCCCCGCCCCCGACCGAGCTCTTGCGCGTGCGCGACCTGCACGCCTTCTACGGAGAGTCGCACATCCTCCACGGGGTGGACTTCGCGGTGAACAGCGGCGAGCTGGTGACCCTGCTCGGGCGCAACGGCTCGGGGCGCACCACCACCTTGAAGGCCATCCTCGGGCTCACCGGGCGGCGCACCGGCTCGGTGATGGTCAACGGCCGCGAGGCCATCGCCATGGCGCCGCACCAGATCGTGAAGCTGGGGATCGGGTACTGCCCGGAGGAGCGCGGCATCTTCGGCTCGCTCACCGCCGAGGAGAACCTCAACCTGCTGCCGCCGGTCGGCAGCGGCGGGATGAGCGTCCCCGAGCTGTACCGGATGTTCCCGAATCTGGAGGAGCGGCGCAAGGCGCCCGGGACGCGACTCTCCGGCGGCGAGCAGCAGATGCTGGCCATGGCTCGCATCCTCCGGGTGGGGGCCCGGCTCCTGCTCCTCGACGAGATCACCGAGGGGCTGGCGCCGGTCATCGTCCAGGCCCTGGGGCGGGCGGTGCGCGCCCTGAAGGAGCGGGGCTTCACGGTGGTACTGGTGGAGCAGAACTTCCGCTTCGCGGCCAGGCTCGCCGACCGGCACTACGTGGTCGAGCACGGCCGCGTCGTGGACATGATCCAGCGCGAGGCGCTGGAGGCGAACACCGAGAAGCTGCATCGGTACCTGGGCGTGTAGCAGCGAACCCACTGAGGAGGTCCATCATGAGGAAGATGGTCGCGATGGCGTTCATCCTGGTCCTGGCCGCACTGCCCACGGCGGTGCCGGCGGCGGGCAAGGTCTCGGACGACGTGGTGAAGATCGGCGTGCTCACCGACATGACCGGCTACTACTCCGACCTGGCCGGGCCCGGGTCGGTGCTGGCGGTGAAGATGGCGGTGGCCGATTTCGGCGGCAAGGTGCTGGGCAAGCCCATCGAGGTGATCTCGGCCGACCACCAGAACAAGGCGGACATCGCCTCCAACACCGCCCGCAAGTGGTTCGACGAGGACAAGGTGGACACCATCGTCGACCTAGTGTCGTCGTCCACCGCCGGCGCGGTGATGCCGGTGGCCGCCGAGAAGAAGCGCATCACCCTGCTCTCCGGCCCGGCCACCACCAAGTTCACCGGCGAGCTGTGCACCGCCTACAACGTGCACTACACCTACAACAACTGGGCGCTGGCGAACGGCACCGGCGGCGAGGTGGTGAAGAACGGAGGGGACACATGGTTCTTCATCACCGCCGACTACGTCTTCGGCCACTCGCTGGAGGCGGACACCAGCAACGTGGTCAAGGCCGCGGGCGGCAAGGTGCTGGGCTCGGCCCGGCACCCCTCGCCCGGCACCACCGACTTCTCGAGCTACCTCCTCCAGGCCCAGGCCTCCGGCGCCAAGATCATCGGCATGGCCAACGCCGGCGGCGACACCATCAACACCGTCAAGCAGGCCAAGGAGTTCGGCGTGACCCCCAAGCAGACCCTGGCCGGTCTCCTGGTCTTCATCACCGACGTCCACGCCCTGGGCCTGGCGAACGCCAAGGGCCTGTACCTCACCGAGTCCTTCTACTGGGACCTGAACGACGACACCCGCAAGTGGTCGAAGCGCTTCCAGGACCACCCCGACAACAAGAAGAAGGCCAAGCCCAGCATGATCCAGGCGGGCCT
>DASRTO010000309.1:0-4231 GCA_035655915.1 Anaeromyxobacteraceae bacterium | reverse complement strand
GGGGCCGCGGCGCGTCTGGGCGCGCCGAGCTCTGCAGGATGGGCAGGAGCGCCTGCCGCAGCTCCCTAGCCGAGGCGAAGCGCGCCGGTGGATCCTTGGCCAGGCAGCGCAGCACCACCTCCTCCAGCCCGCCCGGGAGGGCCGACAGCGACCCGGGGCGCGGGGGACGCAGGGTCAGGTGGGCGTGGCGCACCTCCCCCGAGCCGCCGAAGAAGGGCGGCCGGCCGGTGGCCATCTCGAAGAGGATCACCCCGACGGCGTAGAGGTCCGAGCGCGCGTCGGGAGCGCGTCCCTGGCACTGCTCGGGCGACATGTACTCGGCGGTCCCGGCGAGCGATTCGGCGTCCGCACCGGCCGCGGCGGCGCGGGCGGCCAGTCCCAGGTCGACGAGGCGCGCCCGCGGCGGCTCCCCCTCCAAGAGCACGTTCTCGGGCTTCAGGTCACCGTGGGCGAGGCCGGCGGCGTGGATAGCCGCCAGCGACTCGAGCAGGGCCGCGGTCACCGCGACCGCCTCGGAGGGGGTCAGGGGGCCGGCCGCCATCCGCTCCGCGAGCGAGGGGGCCTCCAAAAGCTCCATGGCCAGCCACGGGGACCCGTCGTCGAGGACGCCCTCGCCGAGCAGGGCGGGCACCGCGGGCGGGCCCACCAGCCGGAGCGCCTCCGCCTCGCGGAAGATCTGCTCTCGGCCGCCGGCGACGTCGGGACGGGCCACCTTGAGGGCCACCGGCCGCCCGTCGGACTCGCGCGCCGCGGCCGCCACCTCGCCGAAGCCGCCCCGGCCGAGGAGTCGCACCAGGCGGAAGCCAGGCACCGGCCGCGGGGGCGCCTCGGGAGCGGCCGGCGGCTCGGGCGGCAGGCCGGCGCAGGGCGGGTGGGGCCCGCGCACCCGGCGCCCACAGCTCAGGCAGCGGGGCATGCCGTCTCGGAACGGAACGGGCGCCGCGCGTCGCGCACGGTGCCCATTCTGTCACGCCCTCCCCCGATCCGGTCTACAGCCGCACAGGGGTGGATGCGCTTCGCCTACCAGCAGCGGCCGCAGTCGGACTGGCAGTTGGAGTAGCTGTAGCCGGAGCCGCAGGATTCGGTGAACTGGCAGGTGCCATCGCCGCAGCGGTAGATGTCGGAGGAGCGGAGGCGGGTGGTGAGGGGCTTGTAGCTCTTCCCGGCGTAGCTGCAGCTCGTGTAGTACGTGCCGCCCGGGTCCAGGGTACACAGGGTGGAACAATCGCCGACGACCACCAGGGGAGAGCAGTCGGGGGTCGGTCCGTAGGTGTAGTCGAGGGCGCAGGCGCGGACGCTGGAGTAGGAGCTGTTCCAGGGGGCGTGGTCCTCGCCGACGAAGATGCCCTCGCCGTCGAAGAGGTTGCCGAAGAAGCAGGCCTCCCGGACCGAGTAGCTGGTGAGCTCGTTCCACTCGAGAGGGATGGCGAAGCCGGTGGAGTTCCTGCCCTGGACCGAGATGGAGACGTGGACGCCGTACTTGTTGACGTGGGCGGCCAGGCAGGCGGTGATGAGCTGCCGCTCGGTGGTGGTGGCGACGGCGCCGGAGGCCCAGCCAGGCGCCAGGCCGAGGGCGCCGGCCCAGGTGTAGCTGACGCCGGTGAGGGGGTTGGTCCAGGTGCGGACCTGGCCGCTGGCGACGGCGCAGCGGACGAGGTACTGCATGACGACGTCCGCGGTGGCGCGGTCCTGGTTGAACCAGGTGGTGAAGGAGGTGCCGAGGCCGTTCTGGGAGAGGCCGTTCTGGCTGAGGCCGTTCTGGGAGAGGCCGTTCTGCGACAGGCCGTTCTGGCTGAGGCCGTTCTGCGAGAGGCCGTTGGGCGAGAGCCCGTTCCCGATGCTCAGCCCTTGCTCCACCGCCCGCTCCGGAGGCGTCATCGGACCGCAAGCGGTGAGGCCGAGCGCCGCCAGCGCCAGGAGCAGGGCCGTTGCCTTCCTCTTCGTCGACTGGGGGTGGATGTGATCTCGCATGGCCGCGCTCGCTTCCCGGTAGCCGCCCCCCAGACGCCTGGCCTGGTCGGCTCAATTCGTGGCCCCATGGTATCGAGACCGGTACCGAGCGCAAGTACCTATAATTCCTAAAGTTTGTCCACATTGTCCCACCGGGTTAGGGGAGACCGCCTGTCGCGATCACCTCATGTGGAATGCTGGATGCCCCTGCACCGGTCCCACCCAGAAAGGGGATGGATTTCAGGGGCTGCCGAGGGTCCGACCCTGGTGCGCAGGGAAGTGGATGCGGCCCGGCGGCGCCAGGGCCGCCGGCGCCGGGTCATGGGTGCGGCAGACCCCGCCCACGCCTCCCGCGGTCATGGTCGTGCCGCCGGCGGCGGACCGACCCGAGCCTGGCGATCGAGCCAGCCCCGGGCGCGGAACCAGTCGAGCGCGTCCCGGACGGTCTCCTCGAAAGGGCGCGGCGCGAAGTGGAGGTCGCGAGCGGCCTCGTCGGCGCCGCGCACGCCGTGGAAGCTGCGGATGACGTGGAGCGACTCGCGGGTGAAGAGGGGTTCCGAGCTGGAGAGGCGCGCCCAGGCCTCCGCGAAGGGCGCGGCCAGCCGGGCCAGCCCGAGGGGGACCACCAGCCGCGGCGGGCGGCGGCCGCCCCAGGCGAACACCGCCTGGGCCACCTCGGCCAGGGTCCGCCAGTGGCCGCTGAGGAAGTACGGCCCGCCTGGACGGACGGCCCGCGCCGCGATGAGGGCCGCCCGCGCCACGTCCCGGGCGTCCACCCAGTCGAAGCCACCGGCGACGAGGCCCGCCATCCGCCCGTGGGCCAGGGCGAGCAGCACCCGCCCCATGCGCGAGGGCTTGTGGTCGTGGGGGCCGAGGACCGCGGTGGGGCGGAGGACGACCACCCCGAGGCCGCGGGCGGCGGCGTGCAGCACCTCGCGCTCCCCTCCCGCCTTGCTGCGGTCGTACGCCGGCGCGCCACGGTCCTCGTCGGACGGTGGGCTCGACCCGTCCACGGGCGCGCCAGCGGGCCGGGCCACCACGGCGTGGATCGAGCTCAGGTGCACCAGGCGCGGCACCCGCGCCGTGAGGCAGGCCGCGGCCACGTGGCGCGGCCCCTCCACGTTGGTGCGCCGCACCGAGCCGTCCGGGTCGCCGGCGATGGAGATGCGCCCCGCCAGGTGGAACACCGCGTCGGCGCCGGACACCAGCGGCCGAAGCGAGGGCGGGTCGAGCACGTCGCCGCGCACGCGCTCCACCTTCAGCCCCTCCAGGGCGCGGACGTCGTCTCGGACCAGGGCTCGCACCGCGTGGCCCTCCTCCAGGAGGACGCGGACCAGGTTGGCGCCCAGGTGACCCGAGGCGCCGGTGACCGCTGCCAGCACGCCGCGGCCCTCTCACTTGCGGGGCTCGGCCCGCACCACCTTGATGCCGGGGATGGAGGAGGTGATGGGGATGGTGTTGATGCTCCGCGCCCCGAGCCTCGCCAGGGTGTAGCGGACCATGGCCACCGGCTTCTCCGGGTCGGCGGCGTCCACCTGGATGTTGTACTCGGCGAACTCCCGGCCGCGGGTGACGGTGGGCTCGTCGCCGAAGAGGTTGTTCTGGCGCAGGTAGCGATCCACCTCGGGGGCCAGGTCGTTGGGCACGTTGAAGAGCAGCATCACCTTGTTCTCGGCGTGGACCGCTCCGTGCAGGTTGAGCAGGAACATCTCCAGCAGCTCGCGCTTCTCGGGGTCCAGGGCCACCGCTGGCCGGGCGTAGACGCTGGTCTGCGACCGCATCACCGTCTCCACGATGGTGAGACCGTAGCCCCTGATGGCGGCACCGGTCTGGGAGATCTCCAGGCCCACGTCCACCGCGCCGTTCTTCACCTTGGACTCGGTCTTGCCCCAGGACTCGTAGACCAGGATGCCAGACTGGATCCTGGGGGGCGTCTTGTACTTCTGCACCGAGTGGGCCTGGTACCGGTCGGAGAGGCCGGCGGCGGCCAGCTTGCGCTGCATCCAGTCGAGCGCCAGGTAGGGCATCTCGGAGGCCACGGTGAGGAGCGGCTTCCCCGGGGCCCGGCTCCGCAGGAAGTCCTCGGTGGTGGCGGAACCGGCGTCGGCGGCGATCCCGACGATCTGGACCTCGCCGCGGTTCAGCGTCAGCAGCCGCTCCAGGTCGACGTCCAGCCCGTGCTCGATCTTCATCTCCAGGGCCCGCTCGCGGATCCAGTCGTCGCCGGCGATGGCGACGTCGAGCTCGCCGATCTCCAGCTGGGCTCCGAACTCCTGCGGCC
>DASRTO010000308.1:0-12493 GCA_035655915.1 Anaeromyxobacteraceae bacterium | reverse complement strand
GGCGATCCCCGCCGCCGAGGCGGACCGGCTCGAGGAGGAGGCGGCCGCCGAGGTCGACCGGGCCGTGGAAGCCGCCCTCCGGGGCGCGCCGGGCCCCGGGGCCGGGGAGGTCCCGCCATGGCGCGCATGAAGTTCGGCGCGGCCATCGACGCGGCGGTGGCCTCGGCCATGGCGGCGGATCCGCGGGTGGTGATCCTGGGCGAGGACGTGCCGGCCATCCGGGCGCCGCTCCTGGCCCGCTTCGGGCCGGAGCGGGTGCTGGCAGCCCCCATCAGCGAGGCGGCCTTCCTGGGCGCGGCCGTGGGAGCGGCCATGGCCGGGCTCCGGCCGGTGGCGGAGCTCATGCTGGTGGACTTCGTCGGCTCCTGCCTCGACGCCCTCCTCAGCCAGGCGGCCAAGGTCGCGGACTTCAGCGCCGGCGACTGGAAGGTCCCCCTGGTGGTGCGCGCCACCTGCGGCGGAGGCTACGGCGACGGCGGGCAGCACGAGCAGGCGCTGTGGGGCCTGCTGGCCGGCATCCCCGGGCTGACCGTGGTGGCGCCCTCGACCCCGGCGGACGCCCACGGGCTCATGACCTCCGCCCTGCGCCACGACGGGCCGGTGGTGTTTCTGGAGCACAAGCTCCTCTCGGAGGGGTGGCTGGAGTGGATGGGGCGGGGCGGGCGCGACACGGTGTCCTTCGACGTGCCGGAGGAAGGCGCCCAGGGCGAGGTGACGCCGGGCCTGGAAGTGCCCCTGGGCCGGGCGGCGCTGCGCCGCCCCGGCCGCGACCTCACCGTGGTCTCCCTGGCGGTGGGCGTGCACCGGGCCCTGGCCGCGGCGGCGTGCCTCGCCGGGGAGGGGATCGACTGCGAGGTCCTCGATCTCCGCAGCGTGCGGCCCCTCGATCGCGAGGCCATCGCCGCCTCGGTGGGACGCACCCGCCGGCTGCTGGTGGTCGACGAGGACTATCGCGAGTTCGGCCTGTCCGGCGAGGTGGCCGCCGTGGCGCTGGAGGCCGGGCTCCAGCCGCGGCTGGCCCGGGTGTGCCTCGAGGGCACCATCCCCTACGCCCGACATCTCGAGGCCGCCGCGCTCCCCAACGTGGAGCGGATCGCCGCGGCGGCGCGCTCGCTGTGCCGGTAGGGCGTCCCGCGGCGGAAGCCGCGTGAGCTTCCTTGCCCGCCCGCCGCGGCTACTGCGACTGGGAGCCACATCCCCGGCGCCACTTCACTGGCGCGGGCCACCGGCCCGGTGAACCCCTCTGTGGTAGTCGCGCCCGCGACGTCACGACGAGCCTATGTGTGCTACTGCTGAGAGTGCGTGGGGGGGGCTTCCGAGGGTGGGGAAACCTCGAGCCATGGCCATCACAATCCGCAGGTATCCCATCCTCTCGTTCTTCCTCCTCGCTTGGCTTTGTAGCTGGGTCCTCATGGTGCCGCTGGCTCTGGCGAGCCGCGGCATGATCGCGCCTCTGCCGGGGTGGCTCCATTACCTCAGCGCTTACGGTCCCTTGCTCTCAGCGCTCGTCGTGATTGGCACGACCGAAGGCTCCCCGGGACTGCGTGCATGGTGGTCGAGGTTGACCCGATGGCGAGCTGGTGTCGGGCCATGGACCCTGGCGCTGTCGCCGCTCCTGCTGTATGGCATTGCTGCCATCGCCGTACGGCTCGCTCGCGGCGCCTGGCCGGATCCGCGTCTTCTGGGGAAGCTGAACTTCCTTCCAGACATCGGGCTGTGGTCGGTGGTGCTGTGGCTGCTCAACTCCGGGTTGGGCGAAGAGTCCGGCTGGCGTGGCTACGCTCTGCCCGCGCTTCAGCGCCGGTTCGGGGCGCGCGTGGCGAGTGTCCTGGTCGCGTGCGGCTGGATGATCTGGCACGTTCCCGCGTTCTTCTACCTGCCCTCGTATGCGCACCTCGGAGTCGGCAGCGTCGCTGGCTTCCTGCTCGGAATCATCGCGGGAGCCTTCCTGCTCACCTGGCTCTCCAATGCGTCGGGCGGCGGCACCCTGCTTCCGATCGTGTGGCACGGGTTATTCAACTTCACGACCGCCCCACCCGCCAGCGGCGGGTTCGTCGCCGCCGTGATCAGTACCGTGGTCATGGTGCTGGGGTTCCTCGCGATCTTCGGCCTCAAAGGAGATGTTGGTCAGCCGAATCGTACGAGTTGATTCGAACGAGGCCCCAGGCGGCGCGGCCGCGGCAGGCAAGACGCTCCCTGTCCGCTAGGAGTAACCCCATGAGGGGGCCACCGATGGCCGGAGGACATGCACCAGGGTCGGACAACTTGCCTGCACGCCGGGTCCCTGATAGGCCCCGGCCATGAAAACCGACGCCGAGGGGCAGCGCATCGCCCTCTTCATCGACTTCGAGAACCTGGTGACGCGCACCGGGATGTCGGCCCAGCACTTCGACATCCAGCCTGCGCTGGACGTCCTTCTGGAAAAGGGCAAGGTGCTCTTCCGGCGCGCCTACTGCGACTGGAGCCGCTTCCCCGGCGCCACCCGCAACCTGCACGAGCGGGGGGTGGAGCTCATCGACGTGCCCCCTTCCACCCGCGCCGGCAAGAACGCCGCCGACGTGCGGCTGGTCATCGACGCCCTGGAACTGGCCTACCTGCGCGAGCACATCGACACCTTCGTCATCGCCTCGGGCGATTCCGACTTCTGCCCGCTGGCCTACAAGCTGCGCGAGATCGGCCGCACCGTCATCGGCATGGGGGTGCGCGAGGCCACCAGCCCCCTGTTCGTCAAGGCCTGCGACGAGTTCGTCTACTTGAAAGCGGAGGCCCACCGGCGCGGGCGCGAGGGTGGGCGGGAGAAGCCGGCCGCCAAGGCGGCGGTGATCCCCGAGGTGGCGCGCGAGGCGGTGGCGGCCATCCTGGCCCGGGCCACCGACCCGGTGAACCCCTCGGCGGTGAAGGAGGCCATCGTCCGCAAGGAGCCCGACTTCGACGAGCGCGAGCACGGCTTCGGGAGCTTCAAGCGGCTGCTCGACGCCATGGAGAAGGAGGGGCTCATCAAGCGCGAGCAGGGCGCCAAGGGGCAGTGGTACGTGGTGGCGCCGTAGCGCCCCTCCCGGAGCGACCCTGGGGGGTGCCCAAACGCCGCCGCCTTGACGCCGCCTTGACGCCGCAGGCGCCAGTCTTGACCCCATCCTGATCCCCTCACGGCCATCCTTGCGGGCGGAGGATGACGTGAGGTCCCTTCCACGACGCCTGCCCGCTGGCGGGACGGAGCCACCAGAGGTCGGCAGCCCGATCCCCGACCTCGAGCGAGCCGACCTGGCGCTCCTCGCCGGTCTTGCCGGCGTGGGCCTGGTTCCGTTCGCCGGGCTGGCCCTGGGAGCCCACGAGGGCGGCGGACGGCTCGTGCTCGGCGCCGCGCTGGTGCTCGTCTGCGGCGGGCAGCTCCTCGCCGGCCCCCGCCACCTCTCCGCCGGAGGTCGATCCCATGGACTACGCGTTCCTCGCCCTCGTCTCGTGCTTCTTCGCCGCCACCTGGGGCCTGGCGCTCCTGTGCGCTCGCTTGTGAGGGGCCGGCGATGACCGCCCTCACCTGGATCGGAGCGGCGCTCTCGCTGGCGCTCCTCGTGTACCTGTTCGTGGCCATGCTGTTCCCGGAAAAGCTGTCGTGACCTTCCAGGCCGTGGCCGAGATCGCCGTCTACTTCGGCGCGCTCCTGGCGCTCGCCGTCCCCCTGGGCGAGTACATGGCTCGGGTCTACCGCGGCCACATCGGCCTGGCGGCGCGCCTCCTCGGCCCCATCGAGCGGGCCGCCTACGGGCTCGCCGGCGTCCGGGCCGACGATGACATGAGCTGGAAGCGGTACGCCGCCTCGCTCCTCTCCTTCAACCTCGCCGGCGCGCTCTTCCTCTACGGGCTGCAGCGCCTGCAAGGCCTGCTCCCGCTGAACCCGGCCCGCCTCCCCGGGGTGGGGCCGGCGGTGGCCTTCAACACGGCGGTGAGCTTCGCCACCAACACCAACTGGCAGTGCTACTCGGGCGAGACCACCATGAGCCACCTCACCCAGCTCCTCGGGCTCACCGTGCAGAACTTCGCCTCGGCGGCGACGGGCATGGCGGTGGTGGTGGCGCTGATGCGGGGCTTCACGAGGCGGAAGGCCTCGGGTGTCGGGAACTTCTGGGTGGACCTGATCCGGAGCACCCTCTACGTCCTGCTGCCCCTGTCGCTCGCGCTGGCGGTCGCCCTGGCCGGGCTCGGCGTGGTGCAGACCTTCCGCGGATCGGCCAGCGTGGCGCTGCTCCAGCCGGCTGCCGATGCCAGGGGCGCACCTGCGACCGAGCAGGTGCTGGCGTTGGGGCCGGTGGCCTCGCAGGTCGCCATCAAGCAGCTCGGCACCAACGGGGGCGGCTTCTTCAACGTGAACTCCGCCCATCCCTTCGAGAACCCCACTCCGGTCTCGAACTTCCTGGAGATGCTGGCCATCCTCCTCGTCCCCGCGGCTCTCTGCTTCACCTTCGGCGCAATGGTGAAGGACCGCCGCCAGGGGTGGGCGCTCTTCGCGGCCATGGCGCTCATCCTGGTGCCGCTCACCTTCGCCACCGTGGCCGCCGAGCAGGCCGGCAATCCCGCCCTCACCCGCCTCGGGGTGGACCAGGCCCCGGGGCCGCTCCAGCCGGGCGGCAACATGGAGGGCAAGGAGGCGCGCTTCGGCCCCGTCGAATCCGCCATCTGGGCGGCCGCCACCACCGCCGCCTCGAACGGGTCCGTGAACTCCATGCACGACAGCTTCACGCCGCTGGGCGGGCTCGTGCCCATGTGGCTCATCCAGCTCGGGGAGCAGGTCTTCGGCGGGGTCGGCTCGGGCCTCTACGGCATGGTGGTCTACGCCCTGGTGGCGGTGTTCATCGCCGGCCTGATGGTGGGGCGGACCCCCGAGTACCTCGGCAAGAAGGTCGAGGCCTACGAGATGAAGATGGCGAGCCTGGTGATCCTGCTGCCCTCGGCGGCGGTGCACCTCGGGACCGCCCTGGCGGCGGTGCTGCCCGCCGGCTCCGGCCCGCTGGGGAATCCGGGCGCCCACGGGTTCAGCGAGATGCTCTACGCCTTCTCCTCCGCCGCGAACAACAATGGCTCGGCCTTCGCCGGCCTGGACGCCAGCGGGACCTTCTACGCCACCGCCCTCGCCCTGTGCATGCTGGTGGGGCGCTACTGGGTGATCGTGCCGGTGCTGGCCCTGGCCGGCTCGCTCGCCGCCAAGCGCTACCTCCCCCCCGGCGCCGGGACCCTGCCCACCCATGGGCCGCTCTTCGTCGGCCTGCTCGCCGGGACGGTGCTCCTGGTGGGCGCGCTCACCTTCCTCCCGCCGCTGGCGCTCGGCCCCGTCGCCGAGCACCTGCAGATGCTCGCCACGCCATGAGCCCCAAGGTCGCCCCCCTCGAACCCGCCGCCCCCCGCCCGCTCCTCGAGGGCGCGCTCCTGGGCCGCGCCTTCCTGGACGCCGTGCGCAAGCTCCACCCGCGCGCCATGGCGCGCAACCCGGTGATGTTCGTGGTGGAGGTGGGAAGCGCCTTCACCACCGTCCTGTTCGTCCACGCGCTCGTCACCGACCGGGGCGACGCCTCGCCGTGGTTCGTCCTCGCCATCTCGCTCTGGCTCTGGTTCACGGTGCTCTTCGCCAACCTGGCCGAGGCCCTGGCCGAGGGGCGCGGCAAGGCGCAGGCCGACGCCCTGCGACGCGCCCGGCGCGAAGTCACCGCCAAGCGGATCGCCCAGGCGCGCCCGGGGGCCGCCCGGGAGGAGGTTCCTTCCTCCCGCCTGCGCAAGGGGGACCTGGTCCTGGTCGAGGCAGGGGACATGATCCCCGGCGACGGCGAGGTGCTGGAGGGGGTGGCCTCGGTGGACGAGAGCGCCATCACCGGCGAGAGCGCGCCGGTCATCCGCGAGAGCGGCGGCGACCGCAGCGCCGTGACCGGCGGCACCCGGGTGCTCTCCGACTGGCTGGTCGTCCGCATCACCGCCGACCCCGGCGAGACCTTCCTGGACCGGATGATCGCCATGGTGGAAGGGGCCCGGCGCCAGAAGACCCCCAACGAGATCGCCCTCGACATCCTGCTGGCCGGCCTCACCATCGTCTTCTTGCTGGCGACGGCGACGCTGCTGCCGTACTCGCTCTACGCGGTGCGGGCGGCGGGACGGGGGGCGCCGGTGAGCCTCACCGTGCTCACGGCCCTGCTGGTGTGCCTCATCCCCACCACCATCGGCGGCCTGCTCTCCGCCATCGGCATCGCCGGGATGGACCGGATGATCCGCGCCAACGTCATCGCCACCTCGGGGCGGGCGGTGGAGGCCGCCGGGGACGTGGACGTGCTGCTCCTCGACAAGACCGGGACCATCACCCTGGGCAACCGGCAGGCCACGACCTTCCTGCCGACCGACGGTGTGCCTGAGGCCGAGCTGGCCGGGGCAGCCCAGCTGGCCTCGCTCGCCGACGAGACGCCCGAGGGGCGCAGCATCGTGGTGCTGGCCAAGCAGCGCTTCGGCCTGCGCGGCCGGGAGCTGGAGAAGCTCGGCGCCACCTTCGTGCCCTTCAGCGCCCAGACGCGGATGAGCGGAGCCGACCTCGACGGCCGCCGCATCCGCAAGGGCGCGCTCGACGCGGTGGAGCGCTTCGTGGCCGCCGAGGGCGGGCGGTTCCCCGCCGCCGTGCGCGGGGTGGCGGAGGACGTGGCCCGGCAGGGCGCCACTCCGCTGGTGGTGGCCGACGGCCCCCGCGTCCTCGGGGTGGTCGAGCTGCGCGACGTGGTCAAGGGCGGCATCCGCGAGAAGTTCGCCGAGCTGCGCCGGATGGGGATCCGAACCGTCATGATCACCGGCGACAACCCGCTCACCGCCGCCGCCATCGCCGCCGAGGCCGGGGTGGACGACTTCCTGGCCGAGGCCACGCCGGAGCAGAAGCTGGCGCGCATCCGGGAGTGGCAGGCCAGGGGGCACCTGGTGGCCATGACCGGCGACGGCACCAACGACGCGCCGGCGCTGGCGCAGGCCGACGTGGCGGTGGCCATGAACACCGGCACCCAGGCCGCCAAGGAGGCCGGCAACATGGTGGACCTCGACTCGAACCCCACCAAGCTCATGCAGGTGGTGGAGATCGGGAAACAGATGCTCATGACGCGCGGCGCGCTCACCGCCTTCAGCGTCGCCAACGACATCGCCAAGTACTTCGCCATCATCCCGGCCGCCTTCGTCGGGACCTACCCGGTCCTGCGCGCGCTCGACGTGATGCGGCTCCACTCGCCCCAGAGCGCGGTGCTCTCGGCGGTGATCTTCAACGCCCTCATCATCGTGGCCCTCATCCCCCTGGCCCTGCGCGGCGTCGTCTGGCGGCCGGCGCCGGCCGCCGTGATCCTGCGTCGCAACCTCCTCGTCTACGGGCTGGGAGGCATCCTGGCGCCCTTCCCCGGCATCAAGGCCATCGACCTCCTCCTCGCCGCCCTCCACCTCTCGTGAGGCCACCGTGAAGACGCTGCGACCCGCCCTGGTGCTGCTGGCCCTGTTCCTGGCGGTCACCGGCCTGCTCTACACCGCTGCCGTCACCGCGCTCGCGCAAGCGCTCCACCCCGGCCGGGCCAACGGCAGCCTGCTGGTCGCGGGGGGACGGACCGTCGGCTCGGCCCTGATCGGCCAGAACTTCGGCGATCCGCGCTGGTTCTGGGGGCGCCCCTCGGCGACGGTGGGCGTGCCCTACGACGCGCGCGCCTCGAGCGCCTCGAACCTGGGACCGACCAACCGCGCGCTCGAGGAGGCGGTGCGCGCCCGGATCGCCGCCCTGCGGGCCGCCGACCCCGGGAACCAGGCCCCGGTCCCGGTGGACCTGGTGACGACCTCGGGGAGCGGGCTCGACCCGGACGTGTCGCCGGCGGCGGCGCTCTACCAGGTGGACCGGGTGGCGCGGGCGCGGGGGCTCGCTCCGGACCGGGTGCGTCGGCTGGTGGAGCAGAGCGTGGAGGGGCCCTGGCTCGGCCTCCTGGGAGCGCCCCGCGTGAACGTGCTCCGGCTGAACCTGGCACTTGACCGGCTCCTGGAGTGATGCCTCACTGGGGCGTTTCCGGAAAGGGGACCATGGCCACCCCGGCGGAACGCCCCGACCCCGACGCGCTGCTGCGCCGCGTGCAGGCCGAGGAGCGCCAGGCGCGCGGCGGCCGCCTCAAGATCTTCTTCGGCTTCGCCCCCGGCGTGGGCAAGACCTACCGCATGCTGCAGGTGGCCCGCGAGCTGGTGACCCATGGGCTCGACGCGGTGGTGGGCGCGGTGGAGACCCACGGCAGGTACGACACCGCCTCGCTGCTGCTGGGGCTGGATCTGCTGCCGCGCCGGACGCTGCCCTACCGGGGGCGGGTGCTGGAGGAGTTCGACCTGGACGCGGCCCTGGCCCGGCGGCCGGCGCTGCTGCTGCTCGACGAGATGGCGCATACCAACGCGCCGGGCTCGCGCCACGCCAAGCGCTGGCAGGACGCGCTGGAGCTGCTCGACGCCGGCATCGACGTCCACACCACGCTCAACGTGCAGCACGTGGAGAGCCTCAACGACGTGGTGGAGCAGATCACCCACGTGCAGGTTCGGGAAACGGTCCCCGACTCGGTCCTGGAGCGGGCCGACGAGGTCGAGTTGGTGGACATCGCGCCGGAGGAGCTGCTGCAGCGGCTGAAGGACGGCAAGGTCTACCTGCCGGAGCAGGCGGCTCGGGCCATCGAGCACTTCTTCCAGCGCGGCAACCTGCTGGCGCTGCGGGAGCTGGCCCTGCGTCGGATGGCGCAGCGGGTCGACGCCGACGTGCGGGCCTTCCGGGAGGAGAAGGGGGTCGAGGCGACCTGGCCCGCCGCGGAGCGCATCTTGGTGTGCGTCGGCTCGTCGCCCGGCGCGGCCCGCCTGGTGCGGGCGGCGGCCCGGATGGCGGCCGGGCTTCGGGCGCCCTGGGTGACCGCCACCGTGGAGCAGACCGGCCGGGCTCCGCTCGGCGACCTGGACCGGGAGCGGCTGGACGCCCACCTTCGCCTGGCGGACTCGCTCGGGGCCGAGACGGCGCGCCTCGCCGGCGCCACCGTGGCGGACGCGATCCTGGCCTACGCCCGCAAGCACAACGTGACCCGCATCGTCATCGGGAAGCCGGGGCGCTCTCGCTGGCGGGAGCTCCTCCGGGGCTCGGTGCTCGACGAGGTGGTGCGCGGCAGCGGCGACATCGAGGTCCACGTGATCTCGGGCGAGCCGGAGCCGGAGCGCGAGCCTCGAGCCGCCGGACCCGTGCGCGCCGGCTGGTGGAGCTACGCCTGGGCGGCGCTGCTGGTGGCGGCGACCACCGGGCTGGCGGTGGTGGCGAGCGGCCTCGCCGGGGTGCCGGACCCCCAGATGCTCTACCTCCTGGCGATCATGCTGGCCGCCATCTGGTTCGGACGCGGCCCGTCCGTCCTGGCGGCCGCCCTGAGCGTGGCGGCCTACGACTTCTTCCTGGTACCGCCTCCCTACACCTTCGCCGTCGCCGACGCCCGCTACGTCCTGACCTTCGCCATGATGTTCGGGGTGGGCCTGCTGGTGAGCTCGCTGGCCCTGCGGCTGCGCCGGGCCGAGCAGTCGTCGGTCCTCCGCGAGGAGCGGACCGCGGCGCTCCACACCCTGGGGCGCGAGCTGGGGAGCGCGCTGCACCTGGAAGCGGTGGCGGCGGTGGCCGCGGGCCGGGGCGCGGTCACCCTGGGCACGGCGGTGGCGGTGCTGGTCCCGGAGGGGCAGGGCCTGGCGGTCCGGGGCGTCTCCCCATCGGATTACGCCCTGGGCGGGGCGGAGCTGGCGGTGGCCCGCTGGACGCTGGAGCACGGCCGGTTGGCCGGGAGCGGGACCGACACGCTGCCCGGCTCGGCGGTGACCTGCGCCCCGCTGCGGCTCGGCTCCCAGACCCTGGGCGTCCTGGCGCTCCGCCCTCGCCAGCCCGGGGCGCTCCCCACCGACCAGCGCGACTTCCTGCTGGCCTTCGCCCGGCAGGTCGCCTTCGCCCTGGAGCGGGTCCGGCTCGGCGAACAGGCGCGACAGTCGGCGCTGCGCGCACGCACCGAGGAGCTGCGCAGCGCGCTGCTTTCCTCGGTGTCGCACGACCTGCGCACACCCATCGCCGCCATCCTGGGCGCGGCCACCACCCTGCGCGGCGAGGCCGCGCTCGGCGAGAAGACGCGCCGGGACCTGCTCGACGCGGTGTGCGAGGAGGCGGAGCGGCTGGAGCGCCAGGTCTCGAACCTCCTCGACATGACGCGGCTCGAGTCCGGGACGGTGAGCCCGAAGCGGGAATGGGTGCCGCTGGAAGAGATCGTCGGGACCGCCCTGGGGCGGGTGGAGCGGCTGCTCGGCCGCGGCGCGGTGACGACCTCCATCGCCGCCGGCTTCCCGTTGCTCTCGGTGGACCCGGCGCTCCTGGAGCAGCTGCTGGTGAACCTGCTGGAGAACGCGGCCAGGCACGCCGGCGGGGCCGGCGTCGAGATCCGGGCCGAGCAGGAGGGCGGATCGCTGGTGATCGAGGTGGCGGACCATGGGCCGGGGATCCCGCCCGGCGAGGAGGAGCGGATCTTCGAGCGGTTCCAGCGGGGCGCGAACGCCGGGGGCGGCGGGGCCGGCCTGGGGTTGCCCATCGCCCGGGCCATCGCCGAGGTCCACGGCGGGCGCCTCAGCGCCTCGAACCGGCCCGGCGGCGGCGCCGTCTTCCGGATCACGCTGCCGGCGGCGGAGCCTCCCCCGCCGGCGCCGGCCGAGCTCGAGCCGGCCGGAGGCGCGCCGTGACCGGACCGGAGCCGCTGGTGCTGGTGGTCGAGGACGAGCCGCAGATGCGGCGCTTCCTGCGGGCCTGCCTGACGGCGCACGGCTACCGGCTGGTGGAGGCGGGCAGCGCGCGCGAGGCCGGGCAGCTCGCCCTGAGCCACAACCCGGAGGTCATCCTGCTCGACCTGGGGCTGCCCGACGCCGACGGCATCGAGCTGACCCGCCGCCTCCGGGAGTGGACGCGAGTCCCGGTGGTGGTGGTGTCGGCGCGAGGGCGCGAGGAGGACAAGGTGCAGGCGCTGGACGCGGGCGCGGACGACTACCTCACCAAGCCCTTCGGCGTGAACGAGCTCCTGGCCCGCCTGCGGGTGGCGCTGCGCCACGCGCGCCGGGGAGGGACCGGAGCCGACCTCCCCGTGGTGGAGACGGGCGGCCTGCGGGTCGACCTGGAGCGACGCCTGGTGTGGGTGGAGGGGCGCGAGGTGAAGCTGACCGCCATCGAGTTCCGGCTGCTGGGGCTCCTGGCCCGGAACGCGGGGAAGGTGCTCACCCACCGGCAGATCCTGAACGAGGTCTGGGGGCCGGGGCACGCCGCCCAGACGCACCACCTGCGGGTGCACATGGCCGAGCTGCGCAAGAAGATCGAGGCCGACCCGGCGCGCCCCCGCCTGCTCCTCACCGAGCTGGGCGTCGGGTACCGGCTGAGCGATGGCGAAGGGGAGCCCTGATGGCCGTCATCACCTGGGTCGGGTGAGGCAGAGCCTTCCGTCCCGCAGGGGCGCGGCCATCCGTGGGAAGCGGCGCAGCGCTCTCCGCTCGGCCCAAACGGGCCGATGCCCACACGCCCCCGGGGTTGGTCGGCGCCCGGCGCCCCCTCCGTGACCTCCTCGGGCCAGAGGGGTACCGGGGCCGGGTTCTGCTAGGATCGGCCGCGCTCCGGTTCTCCCGGAGTGGAGGACGGCCCATGAGGACCCGTTTCGCCGCGCTGGCACTTTGCGCCGTGGTTGCCGTGCCGGCGCGGGCCGGCGTGACCCTCACCAGGGAAGGGAAAGGCGGGCGGACGGCGATCTCGATCGATGGGAACAAGGCGAGGGTGGACAACGATGGGCGGGACGGGCGGACCGCGAGCATCTTCGACGGCGATCGACGCACCCTGCTCATCCTCGACCACGTCGAGCAGTCCTACGCCGAGAAGGTCGAGCGCGGCGCCGTGCCCGCCGAGCGGTTCCGTCCGCCGCCCGCGTACCGGAAGACCCAGATCCCCAGGTGAAAAGGAGACCGACATGCCCGATCGACACCAGGTGGAGGCGGCGCTCGCCTACCACCGCCGGAACGCCGAGAGCTACCTCGCCGACCTCGAGTCCCTGGTCCGCATCCCGTCGGTGGGATTCCCCGGTTTCCCGCCCGGGGAGGTGGAGCGGAGCGCCGAGGCCACCGCGGCGCTGCTCGCCAGGCGCGGCCTGGAGAACGTGGAGGTGCTGAAGGTGGAGGGGACGCACCCCTACGTCTACGCCGACCGCATCCGCGACCCGAAGGCGCCCACGGTGCTGCTCTACGCACACCACGACGTGCAGCCGGCCGGGGACGAGGAGAAGTGGAGGAGCCCGCCGTTCGAGCCCACCCGCCGCGACGGGCGGCTGTGGGGGCGGGGCGCCGCCGACGACAAGGCCGGCATCGTGGTCCACGCCGGGGCGGTCGAGTCGTGGGTGAAGGCCGGCGGCGAGCTGCCGCTCAACGTGCGGGTGGTCATCGAGGG
>DASRTO010000307.1:0-24701 GCA_035655915.1 Anaeromyxobacteraceae bacterium | reverse complement strand
GCAGCCGCGTCTACCGTCCGCCCGCCTGAGCGCCGCCTACGCCACCGGCCGGTACACCCGGTAGTCGATCTCCGGGAAGATGTTGTCCCGCGACTCCACCTCGGAGAGCCAGCGCTCGTCGATCTGCCCGGAGCGGATCTGCCCGTGGAGCCGGTCGAACCGGAGCACGTGGTCCTTGGTGCGGCGGATGGCGTAGTCTACCATGGTGCCGGTCTTCATGATGAAGGCCCAGTCGGAGGACTGCGCCAGGAGCAGCTCCCGCGCCGCCTGGTTGAGCGCCCGCCAGCGCAGCCCCTCGGCCTCGGGGAAGTCCCGCGCCAGCGCGATCATGCGCTCGGCCGCCTTGTGCAGGTGCCGGTAGATCCAGTCGTTGGTGCCGTCGAGCCACACCGCGGCGTAGCCGCCGGCGCCCCAGGAGCACAGGGGCGGGGTGGCCAGCTGCTGCTCCGGGTTCTCCCGCAGGTAGTCGCCGGGGGTGGCCAGCCGGAAGACGCGCTGGTCGTAAGCCACCTTGCGCACCAGGAACTCGATGAACATCGGCCCCTCGTGCCACCAGTGGCCATAGAGCTCGGCGTCGTAGGGGGAGACCACCATGGGGCGGACCCCGGCCATGCGCCCGGCCAGGTGCTCGATCTGCCGCTCCCGGTTGAACATGAAGTTGCCGGCGTGCTGGGCGGCGCGCTCACGGGCCCGCTGCGGGTCGTAGGGCTCCTTGTGCGCGGTCTTGCCGGTGATGCGGTAGTACTTGATGCCCACGTTCTTGCGCTGGCCGGTGGGCTGGATCCAGGGGCGCACGTACTCGTGGTCGAGGTCCCACCCCACGTCCCGGTAGAACTCCCGGTAGTCGGCGTCGCCGGGATAGCCGTGCTCGGCGCTCCACACCTGCATCGACGACTCCGGGTCGCGGCCGAAGGCCGCCGGGCCGGCCGGGGTGTAGATGGGCGCATACACGCCGTACCTCGGCCGGGGGGTGGCGTCGCCGATGCCGTGGGTGTCGACGAAGAAGAAGCGGATGTCCTGCTCGGCCAGGAACTGCTCCACCCCGGGGTAGAAGCCGCACTCGGGCAGCCAGATGCCGCGGGGGTTGCGCCCGAAGTGGCGGCGGTGGTGGACCACCGCCACCGCGATCTGGGCCCGCACCGCCTCGGGGTAGCGCTGCATGAGCGGCAGGAAGCCGTGGGTGGCGCCGCAGGTCGTGAGCTCCAGCCGGCCCGCCGCCTCCAGGCGGCCGAAGGCGGCCACCAGGTCCCGATGGTACCGATCGTGGAAGAGGGATCGGAGCTCCCCGAACTCCCGCTGGTAGTGGCGCGCCAGCGGCTGGAACACCGAGTCCTGGCGAGTCCGGTGCACCTCCCGGTCGGTGAGCTCGCAGAGGCGATCGAGCCGCCGCGCGTAGCGCTGCATGAGCAGCTCGTCCCGCAGCATGGCCGTGAGCGGCGGCGACATGGTGAGGGAGACGCGGAAGGGGACGTCCTCGTCGGTGAGCCGGTCGAAGACCCGGAGCAGCGGCAGGTAGGTCTCGGTGATGGCCTCGTAGAGCCAGTCCTCCTCCAGGAAGTCTTCGTGCTCCGGGTGGCGCACGAAGGGGAGGTGGGCGTGCAAGTGCAGCGAGAGGTAGCCCAGCGCCTCGGTGGCCATCTAGTCGCCCTCCCCACCGCGGAAGGGGCCGGGAGGCGAGGAGGGCCCCCCGCTGGGGGAGACGGGGCGCCCGCCCATGCCCCCGGCGCTGCCGCCCCAGGCGCGGCCGGCGAAGCGCGACCAGTCGGAGAGCCGCGCCAGGAGCGCCCGCAGCTCCTCGGAGAACGGGCCGCCGCGGAGGACGTCCTTGAGCCAGCGCGACAGCGGCAGGTCCCAGGGGATGCGGGCGAAGCGGTCGTCGACGAGCGCCGAGGGACCGACCGGGGGCAGCATCACCTCGTTGGAAGGCCCGCCCAGCCGCCGCTCGCGCCCCCGGCCGTCCACGGCGTGGACCTCGGCCAGATAGGCGCGCCCTGGCGTGAGGTCGTGGACGTAGAAGCTGCGGGCCTCGAGGGCGAACTCGAGGGTGCGGACGCGCTCCAGCCCGCCCCCGCCGCCCCGGGCGAAGACCCACAGCTGCGTCCGCCCGCCCTCCAGGCCGGAGAGGGCCGCGGCCACCACGGCCGGGGCGAAGTCCCAGTAGAGGAAGAGCGTGCGCGGATCGCGCGGCAACGCCACCAGCGCGTCGTCACCGTAGCTCCAGGGCAGCTCGCCCAGCCCCTCGTCCGGAACCGCCCCCTCGGGCTCGCCCAGCTCGCGCACGCCGGAGGGCTTGGCCGCCTCCACGGCGGCCTCGGTCATGGGGTGCGGGGCCGCCCGGGCCGCGTCCTCGCCCCGGACGCGGGCCACGAAGTACGCCTCGGGGTCGAGGCCCGGGGCGGCGCCGGCTTTCGGCGCGCCCGCCGCCCGCGCACCTTTGGCCTTCGGCGCCGCCTTCCGGGCGGACGCCTTCTTCCCGGGCCTCCCGAAGCCCTCCGCCCGGCCCGCCCCACCCCTGGGGGCCGCGGCGGCCTCGCGCCGGGGCGCCTTGCCTCCGGCCGGCGCCGCGCCCGCGCCCCGGAGCGCCGCCAGGAGCGCCTTCTTGCCCTGGAGCCTGGCCGCCGCCGCCCCCAGCACGCGCCGCGCCAGCTTGCGCAGCGCCTCCACCGTCATCGTCTCGAGCTTGGCCATTTGGACCCTTCAATCAGCCCCGTCGCCGGCGAGTCAAGCAGACAAGCGGGGACGGGACCGACGTCACGCAGGGTGGGTACCTCCCCTCGGGGTTGGTGTCCCACCCCCAGGGGGTGCCTGGCCGGGCGCCGCCTCTGCTAGATTGGCGTCCACTCAGGGGGTTCCGCCCTTGCCAGAAGCCCCGTCCCGTCCCACGCTCTGCCCCACCTGCGGGGGCACCCACGGGGCCGAGGCCTGCCCGCGGGGCGCGGCGCGGCGCGGCGCGGGGTCCACGCTGGCCCTGGGCGCCCCGGCCATCACGCCGCTGCCGGAGGTGGCCCAGCCCGCCGATCCGCTGGTGGGCCAGACGGTGGGCAACTTCCGGGTGGTCCGGGCGCTCGGGCGCGGCGGCATGGGCACCGTCTACCTGGCCGAGCACCCGGTCATCGGCAGCAAGGTGGCCATCAAGTTCCTGCACGAGTCGATGGCCGGGAGCCCCGAGCTCGTGGGGCGCTTCTACGACGAGGCCCGGGCGGTCAACCTCATCGGCCACGAGAACATCGTCGGCATCTTCGACCTCTCGCTCCTGCCGCCGGCCCGCTACTACATCGTCATGGAGTACCTGGAGGGCGAGACCCTCACCGCCCGGCTGCGCCGGGGCCAGGTTCCGCTCCCGGTGGCGCTGGACATCCTGCTGCAGCTCTGCGACGCGCTCCACTGCGCCCACGAGCGCGGCGTCATCCACCGCGACCTGAAGCCCGACAACGTCTTCCTGGTGAAGCGCCGCGGCAAGGACCACTTCGTCAAGCTGGTGGACTTCGGCATCGCCAAGCTGCGCGACGCCCCGCCCGGCGCCAAGCACACCGCCGCCGGCATGATCGTGGGCACCCCCGAGTACATGGCGCCGGAGCAGTGCGACAACCGCGCGGTGGACGCCCGCACCGACCTCTACGCCCTGGGCGTCATGGCCTACGAGCTCGCCTCCGGGCGGCTCCCCTTCGCCGGCCGCACCATCACCCAGCTGCTCTTGGCCCACCTGAAGGAGCCCCCCGAGCCGCCCCGCCAGCTCAACCCCGCGGTCCCGCCGGCGCTGGAGGCCGCCGTTCTGCGGGCGCTGGCCAAGAAGCCCGAGGATCGCTTCGCCGACATGGCCGCCTTCGGCACCGCCCTGGCCGGGGTGCTCGACGCCCTGGCGGCGCAGGCCCCGGCTCGCCCCGGGCCTCCGGCGGAGGCGCCCGCGCCCGCCGCCCCGGCGCCACCCGTCCCGGTGCCGCTGTGGCAGGCCGAGGTCCGCGCCGCCGCGGGCGCCGAGCCGCGCCGCCTGGCGGCGAGCGAGCTCACCCGCGGGGGCATGTACCTGCGGGCCGAGGGCTGGCTGCCTCCCATGTTCGCCCGGCTGCGCGTGGCCCTGGAACGGCCCGGGCCCGAGGCCCCGCTGGAGCTCGCCGCCGAGGTGGTGCGGCAGGTCTCGCCCCAGGACGCCGCCGCCTGGAGGATGGCCCCGGGCTTCGCGGTCCAGTTCGTGGACCTCACCGCCGACCAGCGCGCCGCGCTGTCGCGCCTGGTGGACGGGGCCCCGCGCCAGGGGCAGGCGCCCCGGACGCCGGCGCCGGCCGAGGAGGGGAACGACGTGGCGGCGGCGGCGCTGGTGCGCGACCTGCACTCCCGCTCCGCCGGCGGCCACTACCAGCTGCTGGGCATCCCCCTGGACGCCGAGTTCACCGAGGTGCGCAGCCGGGCCAAGGCGCTGCGGGCGCAGCTCGAGGCCCTGCGCGGCCGCCCCGTGCCGCTCGAGCAGGCGGGCCAGGTCGGGCCGCTCCTGGAGCGCCTCGAGATCGCCGTCAGCGTGCTCGGCAGCCCGGTGGAGCGGCTGGCCTACGACGCGCGCCGCGGCAACCACCTGGGGGTGGCCCGCTGCGTCGCCACCGGGCTCGCCCCGTCGCTCCTGGAGGCCCGCCGCCGCGACTTCCTGGCCGGGAACCCCGGAGCCGAGGAGGAGTCCCAGAAGCACTTCGTGCGGGCCAAGGTGGCACGGGCCATGGGCAACGGCCCGGCGGCGCGGGCCGAGTACGAGGCGGCCCTGGCCAAAGACCCGCTCAACCTCGACATCCAGCAGGCCTACTGGAGCCTGAAGCGCGAGGACGGCGGCTCGCGCTGAATATCGGGGGGCGCGGGGCCGTCCCTCCCGCGTACAATCCCGGAGATGCCCTCCGTGCGACGCGCGGCCCTCGCCGTCACCGCCCTGCTCGCCGCCGGCGCCGCCCAGGCCCCGGAGGCCCCCTTCCCCGGGTCGCTGGTGGTGGCGCAGGGGCGGCTCCAGGCCAGCCTGGACCTCTCGGCCGCCTTCCCGCGCGAGATGGAGCGGGCCCTGCGCGACGGGCTCGCCCACGTGGTGACCATCCACGTGTCGCTGGTCCCGGGCGGCGGCGGACCGCCGCTGTCGGCGTGGGCGCGGGAGATCGAGCTCTCGTGGGACCTGTGGGAGGAGCGCTTCGACGTCACCGCCACCGACCCGGAGCACCCGCGCGGCCGGGCCCTCCACTTCCGCGACTTCGCGGGGCTGCGCGCCTTCCTCTCCGAGGCGCGCCAGCTGGACCTCGGCCCGGCGGCGCCGCTCGGCGACCAGCGCTGGGTGATGGTGGTCCGCGTGGAGCTGGACCCGGTGAGGGAGCTGGTGGACCGCACCCGCGAGCTCATCCGCGGGCAGCGCCCGGGGCAGGGTCCGGACGGCCCCCCCAGCGTGCTGGGGGCCATGGCCAGCTACCTCCTGGGCGGCGCCGGCGGGGAGGGCCAGGCCCGCTTCTTCCGCTCCCGCCCCTTCGCGCTGCACGACGGAACGCTGAGGTGAGGTTCTCCTTCCGCCTGCAGATCGCGGCGGCGCTGGTGGTGGCCGCGGTGGTGCCGCTGGCGGCGGCGCTGTGGCTGGCCTCGCGCCTGGCGGAGGAGAACCTGGCCCTGGGCCTGAACCCGCGCCTCATCGAGGAGCTCCAGGAGACGCCGGCGCTCTACGGCGACCTGTTCCGCGCCCGCAAGGAGCTGTACGCCGAGCAGGCGCGGACCCTGGCCGCCGAGCTGCCCGGCGACCCGGAGCGGGCGGGGCGGTACCTCGAGGCGGCGGTGCGCCGAGTCCCCCGGCTACGGCGGGCCAGCTTCATCGCGCCCGACGGGGCGGTCCTGGCCGAGGCCGAGGCCGAGGGCCCCAACCCCGAGGGCGAGTGGCGCGCCGCCCAGGCCCGGGCGGTGCTGCCCTCCGGCGAGGTCCTGCAGTGCGTCTTCGCCATCGAGGCCCGCTTCTTCGCCGACCTGGCCGAGGCGCGGGAGCTGGCCCAGAGCTACCTGGGCGCCGGGCGCCTGCGCCGCGACATCCAGAAGAGCTACGTGGCCGCCTTCGGGGCTCTGGTGGCGCTCTTCGCGGCGGCCGCGGCCGGCGCCGGCCTGCTCCTGGCGCGCCGCACCACCCGCCGCATCGCCGACCTCATGGGCGCGGTGAGGGAGCTGGCGCGGGGCAACCTGGCGGTGCAGGTGGAGGCCGGCTCGGGGCGGGACGAGGTGGCCGGCCTGGCGCGGGCCTTCAACGCCATGGTGCGGGAGGTGCGCGAGGGACGCGACCGCATCGTCTATCTGGAGAAGATCTCCGGCTGGCAGGAGGTGGCCCGCCGGCTGGCCCACGAGATCAAGAACCCCCTCACCCCCATCCAGCTGGCCTTCCAGCAGCTGGAGACCCGCTTCCGCGCCAGCCCGGCCGCCGCCGACCCGGAGCTGGGGCGGCTGGTGTCCGAAGCCTCGCTGGTGGTGCGCGAGGAGATCGCCACCCTCGAGCGCCTGGTGGGCGAGTTCTCCGCCTTCGCCCGCCTGCCCGACGTGCGGCCCGAGCCAGCCGAGTTGGGGGCCTTCGTGGAGGAGTTCCTGCGCTCGAGCCCCCAGGTGGCCGGGGCCGCCGACGTGGACCTGCGGAGGGAGGGGGACTGCCCGGTCTTCCTCGACCGGACGCTGATGCGGCAGGTGCTCGGCAACCTCCTGCGCAACGCCGAGGAGGCGGCCCGGCCGGCGCGGGCCCGGGTGCACCTGGCGGTGCGGCCGGCGGGGGCCCAGGCGCTGCTCACCGTGGCCGACCAGGGGCCGGGCATCCCCCCCGAGCTCCGCGCCCGCGTCTTCGACCCGTACTTCACCACCCGGCGCGACGGCACCGGGCTCGGGCTGGCCATCGTCCGCAAGATCGTCCTCCAGCACGGCGGCGACGTGGAGGCGCGCCAGCCCGCCGGCGGCGGGGCGCTGCTGGCGGTGACCCTGCCGCTGGCCCCGCCCGGCGGTCCCCCGCCGCGCGGCTCCTGACCCTTCGCCGTGAAGCGCGGCGAGCGGTGCTATCATCGTCCCGGCGTGGAGCCGGGCAAGCAGACCGTCCTCGTCGTCGATGACGAGAAGAACATCCGCAAGACCCTCCGCATGGTGCTGGAGTCGGAGGGGTACGCGGTGGCCGAGGCCGAGAGCGCCGAGCAGGCCCTGGAGATCCTGCGCTCCGAGCCGGTGGACCTGGGCATCTTCGACATCCGCCTCCCGGGGATGGACGGGCTCATGCTCCTGGCGCGCGCCCGCGAGCTATGGCGCGACCTCCCGGTGATCGTGATCTCCGGCCATGCCGACACGCCCGACGTGGTGGAGGCCATGCGCCACGGCGCCGCCGACTTCCTGGCCAAGCCCATCGACCGCGAGCGGGTGGCGGTCTCACTGCGCAACGCCCTCTCCCGCCGCAGCCTGGCGGAGCGGGTGGCGGCCCTCTCGGCCCAGGCGCACCGCTTCGACGACGAGATGCTGGGCGACTCCCCGGCCATGCGGCGGCTGCGCGCCGACATTGCCAAGGTGGCCCCCACCGGCGGGCGGGTGCTCATCCTGGGGGAGTCCGGCACCGGCAAGGAGCTCATCGCCCAGGAGATCCACCACCAGTCGAAGCGGTCGGCGGGGCCCTTCGTCAAGGTCAACTGCGCCGCCATCCCCGGCGAGCTCATCGAGAGCGAGCTCTTCGGCCACGAGAAGGGGAGCTTCTCCGGGGCGGCGGCCCGGCGCCGCGGCCAGTTCGAGGTGGCCCACGGCGGCACGCTGTTCCTCGACGAGATCGGCGACATGAGCCTGGCGGCCCAGGCCAAGGTGCTGCGGGCCCTGGAGACCGGCGAGATCACCCGGGTCGGCGGCGAGCGGGCCCTGGAGGTGGACGTGCGGGTCGTCGCCGCCACCAACAAGGACCTGGAGGCGGAGGCCAGGGCCGGCACCTTCCGCGAGGATCTCTACTTCCGCCTCAACGTGGTGCCCATCGCCGCCCCGGCCCTGCGCGAGCGGCTGGAGGACGTGCCGCTCCTGGCGGAGCGGTTCCTGGCCCTGGCGGTGCGCCAGAACGGGCTGCGCCCCAAGCCGGTCGACCCGGCGGTCCTGGAGCGGCTCGGGCAGTACCGCTGGCCGGGCAACGTCCGCGAGCTGCGCAACCTCTGCGAGCGCATGGCCATCATGAGCGGCGACCGCATCGGCCTCTCCGACGTGCCGGACTACGTGGGCCCGGCTCCGGCGGCGCCGCCCCCGGCCGGCGGCGGCGACCTGTCCCGCTACGGGGAGGTGCCGCTGCGCGAGCTGCGCGAGCTGGTGGAGCGGGACTACATCCTGGCCAAGCTCGAGGCGCACGACTGGAACGTGACCCAGGCGGCCCAGGCGCTGGGCATCGAGCGCACCAACCTCCACAAGAAGCTGAAGCAGCTCGGCCTCTCCCGCGAGGCCCGCGGCGGCGAGGCAGAGGAGTAGCCGTGGCCGGCGGGCACGCCATCCCCGGCCTCGAGCCGGCGGAGCCCCGTGCCCCCGAGTCGGCGGAGCGGGTGGAGCGGCTGCGAGGACGCTTCCCGGGCCGCTGGGAGGCGGCCCTGGCCCAGGCCCGGCTCACCCCCAGCCCGGACCTGGCGCTGGCGGGGATGGAGCGCTACGCCGACGCCGCCGGCGGCCTGCCGCACGAGGACGACCTGCTGGAGGCGCTGGCGCTGCTGGCCGGGGCCTCGCGGCTCGCCGCCGGCCTCATGGCCCGCGAGCCGGGGCTCCTGCGCCGCGCCGCCCGCTCCCGCTTCCTCACCCGCCCCCGGCCGGAGCTGCAGCTCTTGCGCCTGCTGCACCGGGCCGCCCGCCGGCTCGACCCCGAGGACGTGGACGGCCTGAACCGGCTCTTGCGCCGGGCGCGCGCCCGCGAGCTGGTGCGCATCTCGCTGCGCGACCTGCGCCGGGCCCGGGTGGACGAGGTGACCGGGGAGCTGGCCTCGCTGGCCACCGCCGCCCTGGACGTGGCCATCCGCTTCCACGACCGGCGGCTGCGGGCCCGCCACGGGCCGCCGGCGAGCCTCGAGGCGCTCGAGCCCGGCGCCGGCTTCTGCGCCCTGGCCATGGGGAAGCTGGGGGCCCGCGAGCTCAACTTCTCTTCCGACATCGACCTCATCTACGTCTACGGCCAGGACGGCGAGACCCAGGGGGCGAAGCCGGTCACCCACTTCGCCTACTACGCGCGCCTGGCCGAGCTGGTGACCGAGTCCATCGCCAAGGCCACCGAGGACGGCCTCGTCTTCCGGGTGGACCTGAACCTCCGGCCCGACGGGCGCAACGGCCCCATCGTCAACAGCGTCCGCGCCGCCGAGCTGTACTACCAGTCCTTCGGCCGGACCTGGGAGCGCAACGCCCTGGTGAAGGCCCGCCCGGCGGCGGGCGACCTGTCGGTGGGGGAGGAGCTGCTCAGGTTGCTCGAGCCCTTCGTGTGGCGGCGCTCGCTCGACCTGGAGGTGGTGGCCGAGATCCAGGCCATGAAGGCCCGCATCGACGCCCGCGCCGGAGCCGAGGGCAAGGACGACCTGAAGCTCGGCCGCGGCGGCATCCGCGAGGCCGAGTTCTTCGTTTCGGCGCTCCAGCTGCTCCACGCCCCGCGGTCGAAGTCGGCCGAGCTGCGCGAGCGGGCGGTGCTCCCGGCCCTGGACCGGCTGCTCTACGCCGGCGCCGTTCCGGCGCGGGACCGCGACGACCTGGCCGACGCCTACCTCTTCCTGCGCCGGGCCGAGCACCGGGTGCAGATGGTGGACGGGCGCCAGACCCACCGCCTGCCGGCCGGGGAGGAGCGCCCCTGGCTGGCCCGCGCCATGGGCTACTCCCAGCTCGACCGCTTCGAGGGCGCCCTGGCCGGGCACCGCGACAAGGTGGCGGCGCTCTTCGACGGGCTGCTGGGAACCGGGGCCTTGTCAGCCCCCCTCGACCCGGAGCTGGCGCTCCTGGCCGACCTTCAGGTGCAGCCGGGCCGGCGCGCCGAGATCGCGGTGCGCCGCGGCTTCGCCGACCCCGATCGGACCCTGGCGGCCCTGGAGGCGCTGGCGCGCCGGCGCACCCCCTTCTCCCGGAGCGGCGACCCGGCGGCGGCGGTGGCGCTCCTCGCCGACGTCCTGGCCACCCCCGACCCGGATGAGGCCTTCTCCCACCTGGCCGACTTCGCCGCCGCGCTGCGGACGCCCGAGCCCTACTTCCGCCTCCTCGGCGAGCAGCGGCGGGTGGCGCGCCTGCTGCTGCTCCTCTTCGGGACTTCCGACTTCCTCTCCAAGCGTTTCCTGCGCCACCCCGAGCTGCTGGACGCGCTGCTGCGCGAGGACACGGTGGCGCTCGTCAAGGGCAAGGAGGCCTTCCGCCGCGAGATCGCCGAGCGCCTCGAGGCGGTGGACGGCTCGGCCGGCCTCGACGACCGCCTGGAGCGGCAGCTGGGCGAGCTGCGCCGCTACAAGGACGAGGAGGTGCTCCGGGTCGCCATCCACGACATCGCCGGGACCGTCGAACTCCAGGGCGTGACGGCCCAGCTCACCGATCTGGCCGAGTGCTGCCTGGAGAGCGCCCTCTTCCTGGCCGAGGAGGAGGCGCGCGCCAGGGGAAAGGCGCCGCCGGGGCGCCTGTGCGTGGTGGGCATGGGCAAGCTCGGCGGGCGCGAGCTCGGCTACCACTCCGACCTCGACCTCATCTTCCTCTACCCCGGGGAGGAGGAGCCGGGCGGGCCGGGCGGCGGCCAGTCGGGCACCCACCAGCTCTACGCCCGCCTGGCCCAGCGCTTCATGGCCTTCCTCCAGATGCCGCTGCGCGAGGGCTTCCTCTACAAGATCGACACCCGGCTGCGCCCCAGCGGCAACCAGGGGGCCCTGGTCACGAGCGTGCAGGGGTTCACCCGCTACCACGCCGGCTCGGGCGGGGCGCAGGTGCGCAGCCAGCTCTGGGAGCGGCAGGCGCTCTTGCGCGCCCGCCTGGTGGCCGGGGACACCCGGCTGTGGAAGCAGGTCCACGAGCGCGTCATCCTGCCCGCGGCCTACGGGCCGGTGGCCGACCGGCCGGCCATGGCGGCCGAGATCCGGCGCATGCGCGAGCGCATGGAGGCGGAGATCGGCAAGGAGAGCACGCGCGGCAAGAACCCCAAGACCGGGCGCGGCGGCCTGGTGGACGTCGAGTTCGCCGTCCAGTTCCTCCAGCTCCTCCACGGCCACCTGAACCCGTCGTTGCGGACGCCCTCCACCCCGGTGGCGCTGCAGCGGCTCCGCGAGGCCGGCCTGCTCCGCGAGGCCCACCACCAGGCCCTGGCCAGGGGGTACGAGTTCCTGCGGCGCCTCGAGCTCAGGCTGCGCATCGTCCACGACTTCGCCATCGATCACCTGCCGGAGGGCGGTCCCCCCCTCCGGCAGCTGGCGAGGCGCCTCGGCTACTTCGGCGAGGAGCCGGGGGCGCGCTTGCTCACCGAGTACGCCCGGGTCACCGGGGAGGTGCGGCGCACCTTCGACGAGGTGGTGGGCTGACGGTGGCGGGGCCAGACCCCCTCGACCGGAACCCATTGGAATTCCGTGGTGAATTGGGATGGGTCAGACCTCCGCCTTCTCAACGCACCGCGGCAGTGCTAGCGTCCGCGCCCCCATGCCGGGGCCTGACCCGGCCGGGTGCTCGCTAGGTGGGCAAGGCCCGCAAGAGGATCGGGCTTGGGAGCGCCACCAAGGCTTCCCAGGGTGGGCCACGGCGGGCACGCGGGTTGCTGCGGCTGGCCCGGATGCCTAGGGGTGCACATCGCGTGAGCGACAAGGACCGCGGCGAGCCCGGCGACCGACCGAAGGGGACCCCTGCCCCGTCCTGGGGAGGGAGCACAACCACCCGCATCAAGCGGGCCCTCATCGGCAAGCCCCGCGACTTCCTCGACCCGCGCACCTACCACACCATCTCGCTGGTGGCGCTGCTGGCCTGGGTGGGCCTGGGCGCCGACGGGCTCTCCTCGTCGTCCTACGGCCCGGACGAGGCCTTCCGAGCCCTGGGGGAGCACACCTACCTGGCGGTGCTCCTGGCGCTCGCCACCGCGACCACGGTGGTGATCATCTCCTTCGCCTACGCCCGCATCATCGATCGCTTCCCCTTCGGCGGCGGCGGGTACGCGCTGGCCACCCACCTGCTCGGGCCGCGCCTGGGCGTGATCTCCGGGTCGGCGCTGCTGGTGGACTACGTCCTCACCATCTCGGTGTCCATCGCCTCCGGCGGCGACGCCATCTTCAGTTTCCTGCCGCCGGAGCTCTCGAGCTTCAAGCTCACGGTCGAGGCGCTGGTGATCGGGGTGCTGGTGGTGCTGAACCTGCGCGGCGTGAAGGAGTCGGTCTCGATCCTGGCCCCCATCTTCGTCCTCTTCGTCGTCACCCACGCGGCCCTGATCCTGGGCGGGACGGGCTCGCACCTGCTGGAGGTGCCGCGGGTGGCCGGCGAGGTCCGGGACGGCTTCCGCCACGGCCTGGCCACCCTGGGAGCGGGCGGCCTGTTCGCCCTCCTGGTGCGCGCCTACTCCATGGGCGGCGGCACCTACACCGGCATCGAGGCGGTCTCCAACGGCATCCAGATCATGCGGGAGCCCAAGGTGGAGACCGCCAAGCGGACCATGCTCTACATGGCGGTCTCCCTCTCGGTGACCGCCGGCGGGATCCTCCTCTGCTACCTGCTCTTCCACGCCCGGCCCGAGCCCGGCAAGACCATGAACGCCGTGCTCCTGGAGAACTTCGCCGGCGCCTGGCGGCCGTGGGGCCTGCCCCTGGGAAACGCCTTCGTGGTGCTGACGCTGGTCTCCGAGGCGGCGCTGCTCTTCGTGGCCGCGCTGGCCGGTTACATCGCCGGGCCGCGGGTGATGGCCAACATGGCGGCCGACTCCTGGCTGCCCCACCGCTTCGCGCAGCTCTCCGACCGGCTCACCACGCAGGACGGGGTGCTGCTCATGGGCGGGGCCTCGCTGGTTACCCTCCTCTACACCGGCGGCGACATCACCACGCTGGTCACCATGTACTCCATCAACGTGTTCCTCACCTTCTCGCTCTCGCAGCTGGCCATGGTGCGCTACTGGGCGCGGCGGCGCCAGGTCGGGCGCAAGCGCGGGCTGGCCGTGCACGGGGTTGCGCTGGCGCTGTGCCTCGCCATCCTGGTGGGCACGATCTACGAGAAGGCGGAGTCGGGCGGCTGGGTGACCATCGCCGCCACCGGCCTGCTCATCGGGCTGTGCTTCCTCATCCGCTCCCACTACCGCACCGTGCAGATGAACCTGCGTCGCTTGAACGAGATCATGAACGCCCTCCCCACCGCCGCCGCCGGGCCGCCCCGCGCCCTCGACCCCAGGGCGCCCACCGCGGCGCTGCTGGTCGGCGCCTACGGAGGGCTGGGCATCCACGCCCTGCTCTCGGTGCAGCAGCTCTTCCCCGGCCACTTCAGGAACTTCCTCTTCGTCTCGGTGGGGGTCATCGACTCGGCCACCATGAAGGGGGTAGAGGAGGTGGACCGGGTGCGCGAGCACACCGAGGAGGCGGCCAAGCGTTACGTGGACCTGGCGCGGCGGCTGGGGCTGGCCGCCGACTGGCGCACCTCGGTGGGCACCGAGGCGGTGGCCGAGGCGGAGAAGCTCTGCCTGCAGGTGGCCCGGGAGTTCCCCCGCACCATCTTCTTCGCGGGGAAGCTGGTCTTCGAGCGGGAGCGCTGGTTCCAGCGACTGCTCCACAACGAGACCGCCTACCAGCTCCAGCGACGGCTCCAGTTCGCCGGCCTGAACGCCATGGTGCTGCCGGTCCGCGTGCTGGCCGACGAGGCCGGGGCCGAGGCCCGCCCGGCCGCCTGACCCGGCGGGAAACCGCGCATGCCCAAGCCCGAAGCGCCTCCGGAATCCCCGCTCCCGCCGCCGCGCGGTGAGTCCACCACCACCCGCCTCAGGCGGGCGCTCATCGGCAGGCCGCGCGACTTCTTCGACCCGCGCACCTACCGATACATCTCGCTGGTGGCGCTCCTCGCCTGGGTGGGGCTGGGCGCCGACGGCCTCAGCTCCTCCGCCTACGGCCCCGAGGAGACCTTCCGGGCCCTGGGCCATCACCACTACCTGGCGGTGGCCCTGGCCGCCGCCACCGCCGTCACCATCCTCGTCATCTCGGTCGCCTACTCGCAGATCATCAAGCGCTTCCCCTTCGGCGGGGGCGGCTACGTGGTGGCCACCAAGCTCCTCGGTCCGCGCTGGGGGGTGGTCTCGGGCTCGGCGCTGCTGGTGGACTACGTGCTCACCATCTCGGTGTCGATCGCCAGCGGCGCCGACCAGGTCTTCAGCGTCCTGCCACCTGCCTGGGGACAGTTCAAGCTGGCCGTGGAGGCCCTGGCCATCATGGTGCTGGTGGTGCTGAACCTGCGCGGGGTGAAGGAGTCGGTGACGATCCTAGCCCCGATCTTCGGGACCTTCATCGTCACCCATGCGCTGCTCATCGGGCTCGGCACCGCCACCCATGCCGTCGAGATGCCGCGGGTGGTGCACGAGGTGCGGACCGGCTTCGCCTCCGGCTACGCCGCGCTCGGCTTCTCCGGCCTCTTCGCCCTCTTCCTGCGCGCCTACTCCATGGGAGCCGGCACCTACACCGGCATCGAGGCGGTTTCCAACGGCCTCCAGATCATGCGCGAGCCCAAGGTGGAGACCGGTCGGCGGACCATGACCTACATGTCCGTCTCGCTGGCGGTGACGGCGAGCGGGATCCTGCTCCTCTACATGCTCTTCCAGGTGGCGCCGGAGGGGGAGAAGACGCTCAACGCGGTGCTGCTGGAGCGCTTCGCCGGCGGCTTCCACGCCCTGGGCCTCCCGCTGGGGCAGTGGTACGTGTGGCTGACGCTCGGCGCCGAGGCGGCCCTGCTCCTCGTGGCCGCCCAGGCGGGCTTCATCGACGGGCCGCGGGTCATGGCCAACATGGCCCTCGACTCCTGGGTGCCCCATCGCTTCTCGCAGCTCTCCGATCGACTGGTCACCCAGAACGGCGTGCTGCTCATGGGCGGCGCCTCCCTGGTGACCCTCTTCTACACCCGGGGCAACATCGTGGCCCTGGTGACCATGTACTCCATCAACGTCTTCGTGACCTTCTCGCTCTCGCAGGCCTCGATGCTGCGCTACTGGCTGCAGCGCCGGGCCGAGCGCGGCTTCAAGCGGGGCCTCGCCATCCACGGGGTGGCCCTCGTGCTCTGCCTCGCCATCCTGGTGGGCAACCTCTACGAGAAGGGGCAGGAGGGCGGCTGGGTCACGATCCTGGTGACGAGCCTCCTCATCGGCCTGTGCCTCCTCATCCGCTCCCACTACCGGACCGTCCAGTCGAACCTGCGCCGCCTGAACGAGGTCATGAGCTCGCTGCCGGCGTCCCAGTCGGCGGCGCCGCGCCGGCTCGAGCCCGCGGCGCCCACCGCCGTGCTGCTGGTGGGCGGCTACGGCGGCCTCGGCATCCACGCCCTGCTCTCGGTGCAGCGCACCTTCCCCGGTCACTTCAAGAACGTCATCTTCGCCTCGGTGGGCGTCATCGACTCCGCCGCCATGAAGGGGGTGGAGGAGGTGGAGCACGTGCGGGCCGAGACCGAGGAGGCGCTCCGGCGCTACGTCTCCCTGGCGCGCCGCCTGGGGCTCGCCGCGGACTCGCGCCACGCCGTCGGCACGGAGGCGGTCACCGAGGCGGAGAACCTGTGCCGGAGGATCGCCGCCGAGTTCCCGCGGGCGGTCTTCTTCGCCGGCAAGCTGGTCTTCGAGCACGAGCGCTGGTACCAGCGCCTGCTCCACAACGAGACCGCCTACGCCCTGCAACGGCGCCTCCAGTTCGCCGGCCTGAACGCCATGGTGCTGCCGGTCCGGGTCATCGCCGAGGAGGCGGCCTGACCGCCGCGCCCCACGAGCCCCGGGGGCTCGGGGGGCCAACGCCCGGAGGCGAGACCCCGGGGCGCCCCTCGACCCCGGCCGGCGTTGGTGCTTTGATTGGCCCCCGCCCGGAGGCCCGCGCCGTGAAGATCCGCTACCAGCTGAAGCCCCGCAGCCAGCGCCGCACCACCCCGTTCCGCCCCCGGGGCGTGCTCTCCTTCGGCCAGCTGCGCACCGACCACATGTTCCTCATGGACTACCAGGGCGGGAAATGGGTCGACCCGCGCATCGTCCCCTACGGGCCGCTGCCGCTCCCGCCCGGCGCGGTGGTGCTGCACTACGCCCAGGAGATCTTCGAGGGGGCCAAGGCCTTCCTCCACCCCGACGGGGAGATCCACGCCTTCCGCATCGACAAGAACGCGGCGCGCATGAACCGCTCCGCCGCCGGGGTGTGCATGCCCGCCCTCCCCGAGGGCGACCAGGTGCAGGCCATGCTGGCCCTGCTCGACGTGGAGCGGCTGTGGTGCCCGGACCAGGAGGGCGCCTCGCTCTACATCCGCCCCTTCATGATCGCCACCCAGGACTCGCTGGGGGTGAAGCCCTCCGACCGCTACCTCTACTGCGTCTTCCTCTCGCCGTCCGGCCCCTACTACCCGGCCGGCTTCACCGAGCCGGTGAAGCTGCTCATCAGCCGCCGCTTCCACCGGGCCGCGCCCGGCGGGACCGGCGCCTTCAAGACCGGCGGCAACTACGCCGCCTCCCTCATGGCCGGTGAGGTGGCCCATCGCCACGGCGCCTCCCAGGTGCTGTACCTCGACGTCACCGACCGGTGGGTCGAGGAGGCCGGCTCCATGAACCACTTCCACGTCACCCGCGACGGGAGGCTCGTCATCCCCTCCTTCACCGACACCATCCTGCGCTCGGTGACCTCCGAGTCGGTCATCGAGCTGGGCAAGGAGGAGCTCGGCGTCGAGGTGCGGCAGGAGCGCGTCGAGCTCGAGCCCTTCCTGGCGGGCTTGCGCGACGGCTCGGTCACCGAGGCCGGCGGCCTCGGCACCGCCGCGGTGGTCTCGGCGGTGGGCGCCTACGTCTTCGAGGACGGGACCGAGGTCCGGGTGGGCGACGGCCACATCGGGCCGTGCGCCCGCCGCATCTACGAGGTCGTCTCCGGGATGCAGCGCGGCCAGAGGCCCGCCCCGCAGGGCTGGCTCTTCCAGGTACCGCGGATCGAGGGCCGGTCCGCCCGGCGCACGGCGCGCGCGGCGGCGCGCCGGGTGGAGGCCAGGCGCGCCCCCACCCACCGGAAGCCCTCCCGGTTCCGTTCCTGGCGCTGACCCGGACGGGTCGGGGCCGGTAACCTCGGCTCTGGCGCCGTCGTCGGGAAAGGTGCGCCTGGGCCATGCCCCCAATGGGGCTGCGCCCGGAAGGCGAGTCGGCTGCCGAGGCGCCTCGGCGAAGATGACCGGCATGAGCCTCGGAGCGCGGAGGGGGCGCGGGGGATGAACGAGCGTCGCCAGGAAGTGGAAACACCGGGCGAGGCCTGTCCGTGACCGACCGGGTCCTGGTGACCGGCGTGGGAGGGCCGGCCGGCCGGGCCGCGGCCGCCTTCTTCCAGAGCAAGGGCGCCGAGGTGGTGGGAGCCGACATGCGCCGGGTGGAGACCCTCGTGGACCGGTTCCACCTCCTCCCCCCGGCCCTGGATGCCGCCTTCGCGGCGGCGCTCCTCACGCTGGTGGCCGCCGAGCGAGCGCGGTTGCTCGTACCCACGGTCACCGAGGAGCTTCCGGGGGTGGCGCGGCTCAGGCCGGAGGTGCTGCGCCGCGGCTGCGCCCTCATCATCTCCGACCCCGAGGCGGCCGATGTGGCGAACGACAAGCTGCGCACCGCCGAGGCCTGCGCCCGGGCGGGCCTGGCCGCGCCCAGGACCCTTCCCGCCTCGGCCTCCCGGGAGGAGGTGCTGGCCCTGGGGCTGCCGCTCCTGTCCAAGCCGCGGTTCGGACGCGGCGGCCGCGGGGTCCGCGTCCACCGCCACCCCGCCGACCTCTCCAGCGCCGGGCCGGGCGAGGTGGTGTGGCAGGAGTTCGTGCCCGGTGAGGAGTTCGACCTGAACCTGTTCGTCGGCCCCGAGGGAGCGATCGAGGCGAACTGCTGCCTGCGCAAGACCGCGCTGAAGGAGGGCCTGGTCGGCAACGCCATCTCGGTGGAGCGGGCCGAGCGGCCGGAGGTGGTCGCCCTGGGGGTCGCCGTGGCCTCGGCCATCCGGCTGGTCGGTCCTCTCGACATGGACGTGCGGCTGCGCGCCGACGGAACGCCGGCGCTCCTGGAGGTGAACGCCCGGCTGGGCGCCAACGCGCTCTCCGCGCCCGAGGTGCTGGAGAGCTTCCACGACGCATGGAGGAGGGGACGATGCGACTGAGGATCGCGCTGTATGGCCTGGCCTTCTGCGGCCTCGGCTCCCTGGCGGCGCCCGCCGCGGCGGCCGAGGCGCGGGCCCTGCGGGAGCAGGCCGACGGCCAGCGCCGGGGAGGCGACTGCCAGGCCGCCCTGGCCACCTACGGGAGGGCCCGCCAGGCCGGGGACGACTCCGCCGAGCTGTGGATGGGGATCGGCGCCTGCCAGGAGCGGCTGGGCCACTACCGCGACGCGGAGTCGGCCTACCGACGGGCGGTGGCGGCGGCGCCCGCCAACCGCGAGGCCCAAGACGACCTGCAGGGCTTGCGCCTGCGGCGCGGCCTGCGCCTGCGCGCCAACCTGGGCGGGACCGAGCCCGACAGCTCGCGCACCGGCTTCGAGGCGGCCGCCTCCTACGGCGGCCTGGACCGCCTCGACCTCCACGCCGTCTACGCCTACGTGGACCAGGTCTTCTACACTTCCCACAAGGTGGGGGCCGCCGCCTACTGGTTCTACCAGGGGGAGTCCTATCTCAAGGTCGAGCCGGCGTGGAAGATCTACGACTACCCCACCGACCCCGCGGTCCAGAAGCCGAACCCGGACTCCAACAGCTACAAGCAGCTGCCGCGGATCGACCTGGAGGCGACCCACTGGTTCGGCACGCGCTTCCGGGGCGGGCTCGCCTACCAGTTCTTCGCGCCTACGTTCTTCTACGACCCGGCCACCCGGGCCTACAACCACAAGCTCTCGGCCGAGGCCCGCTGGCTGCCGGCGGAGCCGGTCCGGCTCGACCTGGTGTTCGCGGCCCTGCGCGATCCGGATCCCAACCGCACCCTCATCCAGGGCCGCCCGGAGCCCGGCAACCCGACGGTGCTGGCGCCGGCGACCTCGGTGACCTACCGGACCACCTGGCTGGTCGGCGGCGCGGTCGGGGTCCAGGGCCCGGGCTGGAACGCCGAGGCCCGCTACCTGCCCAACCGCGATCTCGACAACAGCTACCAGTGGTCGGCCTTGCTCTCGGGAGCGGTGGACCTGGCCGAGCCGGTCCGCCTCCTCGCCTGGTACATCCACGACGTGTACTCCAAGAGCTCCACCTACTCCGGCAAGACGGCGAACATCGTCATGGGCGAGGTGCGCTGGCAGATCGTCCGCGAGCTGTCCGTGGGGGCGGGGGGCAAGTACGTCGACGCCCCCACGCGCCGGGGCCCGACCCTGCTCCTCTCGGCCGAGTGGCGCACGGGGCTCCTCTGATGCGGGGAGCGGCCCTCCTGCTGGCGGCGGCGCTCTCGACTGCCGGCCCGCCCTCGCTGGAGGAAGGGCGAGCCCTGCTCGCGCGCGGCCGGGCCGCCGACGCCGAGGCGGTACTGCAAAGGGTGGTGGCGGAGCGGCCCGAAGACCCCGCGGCCCTGGAGGCCTTGCTGCGCGCGCACACCCAGCTCCGCAAGTTCCGCGAGGGCCTCCGGGATGCCGAGCGCCTTGTGGCCCTGCGCCCCCGGGACGCCCAGGCCCGCGGGACCCTGGCCCGGCTCCACGCCTGGGCCGGCGACTTCGACCGGTCGATCGTCGTCTACCGCGAGGCGCTGGCGCTGGCGCCGCACGACCCGGGGCTCGAGAGCGACCTCGCCGACGTCCTCGTCTGGTCGCACCGCTGGGACGAGGCGGAGCGCCTCTACCAGCAGGTGCTGGCCCAGCGCCCCGACCACCACGAGGCGCTGAAGGGGCTGGTCCACGTGCGCGTCCACGCCGGGAACGCCGCCGGGGCCCTGGAGGTGGCCGGGCGCGCCCTGAGCCTCTACCCCCGGGACCCGGACCTGTACCGCGACCAGGCTTCGGCGCTCTCGGCCATGGGCCAGCTCGACGAGGCGGCCCTATCGCTGGAGCGGGCGGCGGCCCTCCTCCCCGAGGACGCCGCCATCCAGCGCCGCCTGGGCGACGTCCGCTTCCGCCAGAAAGACTACCAGCGCGCGGCCCAGGCCTGGCGCCGGGCCAGCGACCTCGACCCCGACGGGGCCGGCGACCACGTCATGCTGGCCCGGGCCTACCTGGCCCAGGGCCAGCTCTTCCAGGCGCAGGAGCAGCTCGACCTGGCGCGCCGCATGAACCCGCTCGATCCGGACGCGCAGCAGGTGGCGACCGAGCTCGCCCGCGAGCGCGCCGTGGCGCCGGTCCGCACCCTGGGCGAGTGGGTGGAGCTGGGCGCCTACGCCGTCCTGCTGGTCCTGGTGCTGTGGGTGGTGCGGCGGGAGAAGCGGGTGCTGCGGCGCCGCCCGGCGCTCTCCTGGTTCGCCCGCTGGGTGGTACCGGTCTTCGTGCTCGTGAACCTGGCTTTCCACGCCGCCAAGGAGCCGCTGGGCCGGTACCTCGACACCCGGGTGGCCGAGAGCGCCGTGGAGATCGTGCTCTTCCTCGGCCTGGGCGTGGCCTTCGTGGCGGTGCTGCGGGCCGAGCGCGGCCTGCGCGACATGGGCGACGAGGTGGTGCTGGCGGTGGGCGCCCACCCCGACGACGTGGAGCTGGGGGCGGCCGCCTTCCTCGTGAAGCTCAAGGCCGGCGGCGCGCGGGTCTATACGCTCACCGCCACCCGGGGCGAGGCCGGCGCGGCCGGCCAGCCGCGCCAGGAGGAAGCGCGCCGGGCAGCCGAGTTCATGGGACTCGACGGCTTCTGGATCCTGGACTTCCCCGACACGCGCCTGGGCGAGCAGATCCCCGCCCTGCGCGCCGCCATCGAGCAGAAGATCGCGGAGCTGGGTGCCACCCTGGTGCTCACCCATACCGAGGTGGACGTGCACGGCGATCACCGGGCGGTGAGCGCCGCCACCCGCGAGGCGGCCCGGAGGGTGCCGACGGTGCTGGCCTACGAGGACGTCTCCACCAGCCAGGCCTTCGTGCCCAACTACTACGTGGACGTGACCGGCCTCATCGACGACCACCTCAAGGCCGTCTCCTTCCACCGGAGCCAGGGGGGGAAACCCTACATGGACCCCGAGGCCCTGCGCGGCCGGGCCGCGCACCGCGGCATGCAGGCGGGAGTCCCCTACGCCCTCGCCTACCGGACGGTGAACCTCGTCCGATGACGGCCCTGCTCGCCGTCTTCACGGCCTTCGGCCTGGCCGTGTTCGTGCTCGGCCTGCAGGGGCTGGTCCAGTTCCCCCTCTCCCTGGCCTACGAGATCTGGAAGCGGCGAGCCCTGCGCCGCCTCCCGCCCTTCCGGGGGCGGGTGAGCGTGGTGGTGCCGGCCTACAACGAGGAGCGGACCATCCGCCACAGCGTCCTCTCCATCCTGGCCTCGGACTGGCCCGACCTGGAGGTGGTGGTGGTGAACGACGGGTCCGCCGACGCCACCGAGGAGCGCGTCCGCGACCTGGCCGAGGCGGGACGCATCGTCTACCGGCGGCAGCCCAACGGCGGCAAGGCGAGCGCTCTCAACCACGGCATCTCACTGGCCACCGGCGAGGCGATCGTCTGGACCGACGCCGACAGCTTCTTCGAGCCGGCCACGGTGCGCCTGGTGGCGCGCTGGTTCGGCGATCGGCGCGTCGACGCCGTGTGCGGCAACGACGCGCCCCTGGCCCCCGCCACCGCCCTGCAGCGGATGCTAGCGGTGACCACCCACCTCGGCACCGGCTTCGTGCGCCGCGCCCTCTCGCTCATCGGCTGCCTCCCCATCATCTCCGGGAACCTCGGGGCGGCCCGCGCCGCGGTGCTGCGGGAGATCGGCGGCTTCCGGCGCATGTGGGGGGAAGATCTGGAGCTCACCTTCCGCCTGCAGCGACACCGCAAGCGCATCGTCTTCGACCCCGAGCCCCGGGTGATGGCCGACTGCCCCGCCACCCTGGGGGCCCTGTGGCGGCAACGGGTACGCTGGGTGCGCAGCTACCTCAAGGTGGCGCGCCTGAACCGCGACCTCTTCTTCCGCCGGCGGTGGTGGCCCTTCTCGCTCTACCTGCCCCTGAACTTCGCCAACATGGCGGTGGTGCCGGTGCTGCAGATGCTCCTCCTGCCGCTGGTGGCGGTGGCCTGGGCGGCGGGCCGGTTCGAGCTGCTGGACGTCCTGGAGGCGCTGGCCTTTCTGGGGGTGATCTTCTTCGCGGCGGTGTCGGTCTACTCCATCCTGCTCGACCGGGCCTGGTCCGACCTGCGCTGGCTGCCCTGGGGGCTGCTCATCCTCCCCATCTCCTACTTCTACGACGCGGTCGCCATCTACTCGTGGTGGAAGGAGCTCCAGGGAGCCGAGGAGCTGTGGCACAAGACGGAAAGGAGAGAACTCGTGCGCGTCGCCGGCCGGGAGGTGCAGGGGTGGAAGGTGGCGCTGGCCGCCGCCGGCATCGCCATTGCCTCGTCGGCCGGGACCTGGGCGCTGATGGGCGCGGGCCGGCCCGCGCCCGCGCCGGAGGCCGCCCGTCCCGCCTTCCACCTGGCCCTCTCCACCCACTTCGACGCCTGGCCCGACTGGCGCGACGCCATCCGCACCGTGGAAGCCCGGCCGGGGATCCGCCAGGCCGAGATCGTCGGGGTGGGCGCCGGCCGCCCGGAGTGGGTCTACTTCCGGTGGGCCGGCCACGAGCAGTCGTGGGCCAACCACCAGCGCGGCGAGCGGCGGCGCGACCTGCTGCGCACCGCCGCCGACGCCTTCCACGCCCTGGGGCCGAAGGTCGCCGCCTTCATCGACCTCTACGCCCCCAGGTACGTCGCGGACCACCCCGGCGCCGCGGCGGTCCTCGCCGACGGCACCCGGAGCGACAAGCAGGTCTCCCTGACCGAGCTGTGCCAGGGGCCCTACGGCGATCTGGTGGTGGAGATGGTCGAGGCGCTGGCCCGGGACTACCCGCTCGAGGTGATCGACCTCACCGAGGCGAGCTACTACCGGGCCTCTTTCGGCCCGGCCGACCTCGCCTCCTTCCGCTCCATGACCGGCCGGCGCGACTGGCCCCGGGACGCGCGCGGCCGCCCCGACCCCGAGGACCCATCGGTCTGGGAGTGGAAGTCGGCCCTGATGGAGCGGCTGGTCGAGCGCGCCGCCGGGGCCGCCCGGCGGCACGGCAAGGAGCTGTGGATGGACGTCTCCGTGAGCTGGAAGGACCTGTCGCGGGAGGGGCGAGACCATGGCCTCGACTGGCGGCGCCTGCTCCGCCACGTGGACCGCATCGTGCCGTGGGACTACGCCACGCTCGAGGGCCTTCCGCCCGAGGCCTCGCGCCGCCTCGCCTCCTACCTCGTGGACCACTTCCCGCCGAGCCACTACTACCTCTCGGTCGGCCTCTGGGCCCGGCGGGGAACGGTGAGCCCGGCGGCCCTGGCCGCCACCGTACAGCAGGCGCTCCAGGGAGGCGCGACGCGCCTGTGGATCACGCCCAACGACCTGCTCGGCGAGGAGCACTGGAAGCTGCTCCTGTCGCTTTGGCTTCCGGCTGAAGCGTCCTCGAGGTCTCCGGATGGGGGGCCAGGCCAGGTCGACCCATCGGCTGCGTCCGACGGGGGACCCGCGCCCAAGGCTCCGCCCGCGCGCTGACCGGGTTGCCGCCTCGGGATGCGGCGTTACCGGTTGAAGTCATTGCCTTTTGTATCGGGAAGGCCGCCAGCGGGTGGGCGGTTGGATCCTGCAGGGGAGGCGGCTCCGGATCGCGGTAGATTTTGTTGACGATCCGCAAGGCTTCGGGATAAATACCAAAATAGTTCAAGCCCTTCGAAGGATCCCGACCAAGAACAGGAAGTTGGTGGAGCGAAAGGCAGATGCGCACCCGGTACATCGACCTCGACGACCGCACCCAGGATCTTGCGGAGTGCATGCGGGACGAGCCCGCCGTCGCGGAGGATTTCCTTCGCAAGTACGAGCTGTCGTGGCTCTACCACGAGAACGCCCTGGAAGGCGTCATCTACGCCGTGCACGAGCTGGAGGCGGCGCTCGAGAACCAGCCGCTCGCCGAAGCCAGCCAGGTCGGGCCCTTCCAGGAGGTCCGCAACCACAAGGCGGCCATCGACATCATCCGCGCCGAGGCCAAGGCCAAGCGCCCGCGGGTGAACCTCACCCTGGTGAAGCGCCTCTACGAGACCCTGCACTCGGGTCTTTCGGGTCGGAACCCGGCGCCCGAGTTCCGCAAGGACATGCCGCTCCACCGGGCCTACTTCCACGAGATCGCGCAGCCCGCCAAGATCCCGTTCCTGCTTGGGAAGCTCTTCGACCTCTACGGCACGGCCGACTTCAAGCAGAGTCATCCGCTGCAGCAGGCCTCCCGACTGCAGCACGGGTTCATGCAGGTCTACCCGTTCACCGACGGCTCGGGGAAGGTGGCGCGGCTCCTCGCCAACCTCCTGCTCTTGAACCAGGGCTACCTGCCCTGCATCGTCCACTCCATCGACCGGCAGCGCTACTATGACTCGCTGCGCCTGCCCGAGCCGCAGTTGCGCGAGATCATGCTGGAGGCGATGGAGAACGGCCTGGAGAGCGCCGAGAAGTTCT
>DASRTO010000306.1:0-2512 GCA_035655915.1 Anaeromyxobacteraceae bacterium | reverse complement strand
GCGGGGTGGTCCCGCAGCCACAGCAGGAGGTCCACGTAGGAGACGATGCCTCGCACCCGGTCTGCCTCGTCCACCACCAGGAGCGCCCCCACCCGCTCGTCGGCGAAGGTCTCGATCACCTCGCCGATGCGGGCCCCGAGCCGCACCGAGACCGGGTCGGGGGTCATGACGCCCGAAACCGGCTCGTTCAGCGCCTCCAAGGTGGCGCGGCTGAAGCCGTAGAGGTCCGTGCCCAGGCGGGCCCGCAGGTCGCGCTCCGAGACCATGCCCACCGGACGGCCGGCGGAGTCCACCACCGGGAGGTGCCGGAAGCCGCCCCGCAGGAGCGCCTCGGCGGCCTCGGCCAGAGAGGCCTCCGGCTCGATGGTGACCGGGGCGCCGGTCATCACCCGCTCCACGGGCACGTCCTCGAAGGGCATCGCGTCGGGCATGGCTTTCCTCCCTCGCTAGTGCCGCGACCGGAGCATTCTGCTCCGGGCGGCACTAGCCTCATTTGCAAGGGGGCGTGCCGCCCCCCTCCGTCGGCAAGGCCGCCGGAGCCTCCCCCCTGCTACGGCCGGATTGCCGGCCGGGGCCGCTTCGCGGCCTGAAAGCGGATCGATAGGCATTGGTGCGGCACTAGCAGACCATCGGTCGGGGCGCGGCTCAAGCTTCCGGCTGGCGCGCCTCCATGGCCGGCCCTGGGGTCGCGCCCTCAGCGCAGCTCGTCCATGATCCGGGCCAGCGCCTCGCGCGGCGGCCGCACCGCCGCCTCCGGCAGGGTCGCCAGGGGCGGCTCGGCCAGGTCCAGCATGTCGAGGAGCGTCGCCGCCTCGGGGTCGACGAAGAAGACGCCGGTGAGGACCTCCTCGCGGACCCGCGACTCGGCCAGGCGCTTGAGCGCCGCCGCCCGGTCGGTGGGGTCGTAGTCCTCCTCCAGCTTGCGCAGCCGGAGCCGCGAGCCGTCGTGGAGGGCCACCTCCTTCACGGTACCGGGGTCGTAGTCCACCGCGATGTCCTGGTAGGCGGGGACGAAGGACAATTCCTGAAGAGGCGCGTCGTGGTCCTTCATGAACTGGTAGCTCTTGGTCGAGCCCTCGTGGTCGTTGAAGGTGACGCAGGGGGAGACCACGTCCAGCATGGCGGTGCCGCGATGGGCGATGGCCGCCTTGAGCATGGCCGAGAGCTGCTTCTTGTCGCCGGAGAAGGAGCGCCCCACGAAGGAGGCCCCCAGCTCGATGGCCAGGGCGCAGGTGTCGATGGGCGGCAGCTCGTTCACCACCCCGGTCTTGAGCGTGGCGCCCACGTCGGCGGTGGCGGAGAACTGGCCCTTGGTGAGCCCGTACACCCCGTTGTCCTCGATGACGTAGACCATGGGCAGGTTGCGCCGCATGAGGTGCGCGAACTGGCCGATGCCGATGGAGGCGGTGTCGCCGTCGCCCGAGACCCCCAGGATGGAGAGGTGCCGGTTGGCCAGCAGCGCGCCGGTGGCCACCGCCGGCATGCGGCCGTGCACGGCGTTGAAGGCGTGCGACCGGCTCATGAAGTAGGCCGGGCTCTTGGAGGAGCAGCCGATGCCGGAGAACTTGGCCACCCGCTCCGGGGGCACCCCCATCTCGAAGTAGGCTTCCAGCAGGCGCTCGCTGATGGCGTTGTGGCCGCAGCCGGCGCAGAGGGTGGTCTTCCCTCCGCGGTAGTCCGCCACCGCGAGGCCGAGGCGGTTCCGCCTGGGGGCCGCCGGGGCGGCCGGGGTGGGGGCGGCGGTGCTCACGGCGCGGGCTCCCTCTCGACGATCTCGTCGGTGATGCTGCGCGCGTCCACGGGCAGTCCGTGCAGGTGGCAGACGCTGCGCAGGCGCGGGACCAGCCCCTCGACGAGGTCGAGCTTCAGGAGCTGGCACATCTGGCCGTCGCGGTTCTGCTCCACCACGTAGACCCGCTCGTGCGCCGCCACGAAGTCCTGCACCTCGAGGGCGAAGGGGAAGGCGCGCACCCGGAGGTAGTCGGTGGCGAGGCCGTGCTCCCGGAGGAGCTGGTCGCGGCTCTCCAGCACCGCCCAGTGGGTGGTGCCGTAGGCCACGATCCCGACCTGGGCCGTGCCGCTGCCCTCCAGTACCGGCGCCGGCGCCGCCTCGCGGGCCCCCTCCAGCTTGCGCTGGAGCCGCTGCATGTTGCGCTCGTACACCTCGGGCTTCTCGCTGTAGACGGCCTCCTCGTCGTGGCCGGTGCCGCGGGTGAAGTAGGCCGCGGCCGGGTGATCGGTGCCGGGCAGGGTGCGCCACCCGATGCCGTCGCCGTCCGCGTCCTGGTAGCGGGCGAAGCCGCCCAGCTTCTCCAGATCGGCCTTGCCGAGCACCTTGCCGCGGGCCAGCGGCCTCGAGGGGTACTCGAAGGGGTCGGACACCCAGTTGTTCATCCCCAGGTCGAGGTCGCTCATGACGAAGACCGGGGTCTGGAAGCGCTCGGCCAGCTCGAAGGCCTCGATCCCCATGGAGAAGCACTCGGCCACCGAGGCCGGGAAGAGCAGGAGGTGC
>DASRTO010000305.1:0-6400 GCA_035655915.1 Anaeromyxobacteraceae bacterium | reverse complement strand
CCCAAGCCGCCCGAGGGGGACGCCGAGGCGGCGGCCCTGCGCGATCGGCCGGACGTGCTGGCCGCCGTCTCCACCGTGGACCTGAGCAGGCAGCAGCGCACCGCCGCCTGGCTCCAGTACGCGCCGTCCATCGCCGCCTTCGGCCAGTACCGCTGGGCCAACCTGACCGGTTTCACCGGCCGCGAGACCGTTTGGTTCGTGGGGGTGGGCCTCACCTGGAACCTCCTCGACGGCGGCCTGCGCGAGGCCCAGATCCGCGAGGCCGACGCCCGCGTGGCCGAGAGCGAGGCGGCCCGGCAGAACGCGGAGATCCGCGCCGTGGAGGAGGTGCGCCAGGCCCGGCTCGACATGGAGAGCGCCCTGGCCAACAAGGCCAAGGCCGCCGAGCGGGTGGCCCTGGCCCGGGAGAACGAGCGGCTGGTGGCGGTGAGCTACAAGGCCGGGTCGGCCACCTACCTCGAGTCGACCGACGCCACCGAGTCGCTGCGGCAGGCCGAGATCTCGCTGGTGACCGAGTCGCTGGCGGCGGACCTGGCGACGCTGCGGCTGCTCAAGGCGGCCGGCGCCTTCCGGGAGATGATGCAGTAGCCGCCGGCCCCGGGGCTACCCGGCGGGCTCGGGGGAGGGGGTCTCCCCCTCAGCCACCACGCAGTTGCGCCCGGCTTGCTTGGCCCGGTACAGGGCCCGGTCGGCCGCCTCGATGACCTGGCGGTCGGTGAGCCCGGGCTCGAAGCGCGTCACCCCCACGCTCACGGTGACGCCGATGCTCACGGTGAGGGAGAGGTCGTGCCCCTGCCAGTCGAGCCGGGAGCGCTCCACCGCCTTGCGGATGCGCTCGCCCAGCGCCTTGCCGCCCGGGAGCGGCGTCTCCCGCGCCAGCACCACGAACTCCTCCCCGCCGTAGCGGGCCAGCACGTCCTCCTTGCGCAGCGCCCCCTCCATGACGTGGGCGATCATCTTGAGCGCCTCGTCGCCGGCCAGGTGGCCGTGGGCGTCGTTCACCCGCTTGAAGTGGTCGATGTCGATGAGCAACAGCGAGACCGGCCGGCCGTGGCGCTGGCAGGCGGCCAGCTCCGCCGCCAGGCGCTCCATGAAGTGCCGGCGGTTGTAGAGGCCGGTCAGGGGCTCGTGGAGGGCGCCCTCTGCCAGCTTGCGCTGGTACTCGGCCTCCAGCTCGTCGGAGAAGCAGAACTTGAGGGTCGAGTGCACCCCCATGTGGATGCGGTTGCCGTCCTCGAGGCGGCAGTCGCCGACCCGGACCCCGTCGACGAAGGTGCCGTTCTGGCTACCCAGGTCGCGGATGCGGGCGCCGCCTCCCTCGGCGAGGATGGAGGCGTGGCGCCGCGACACCCCGTCGTCGCGGATGAGGATCTCGGCGCCCTCCCGGCGGCCGATGAGCATCTCCCGCCCCGGCTCGAGCATGAAGATCTGCCCGAACTGGGGTCCGGAGAGGACGAGCAGGTAGGGGCGCTTCTCGGCCCGCCCCGGCTGGCGGAACGGCACGCCCCAGGTGCTCTCCGACAGGGTGCTGTCGGTCTTGTCTTGGCTCATGGCCGCCTGGCGCCGGATCGATTGTACCTCCGGGCGGGCCCAGGTCGAATCCGCGGGGGGCCTCCCCGCGGCACGGGACGCCCCGAGCCGCTCGCGGGCCGGCCGGCGCGCGCTTAGAATGGACCTGTCCTCCCCCTGCCCCACCGCCCATGACCTCCTCGAGGCCTCACCCGCTGCGCGTCGTCTCCTACAACGTCCGCTACTTCGGCCACGCCCTGAAGGGGCTGGCCTCGACCCGCGCCTCGGAGCGCGCCATCGCCTCGCGGCTGGCGTCGCTCGACCCGCTGGCGGACGTGGTCTGCCTGCAGGAGATCGAGACCATCTCGCTCCGCTCGCGCCTCGCGTACGGGCGCGCCGGCAACGGCCAGACCCAGCTCGAGGCCTTCATGGCCGAGCTGGAGCGGGCCTTCGCCCGGCGCGGGCGGCACTTCCCCTACGACGGCTTCTACTTCCGGGCCCACTCGCAGCGCATCCGCGGGCTCACCATCACCACCCACGGCCTGGCGGTGCTGGTGAACACCCGCCGCCTGAAGGTGGAGGCCCATAACGTCGAGTCCCCCTGGCACATCACCCACCACCACGTGGAGCTGTTCCGCGGGCGCAAGCAGGGGCGCATCTGCGCCCACCTCCAGGTGGCCGATCCGAGCGACCGCCGCCTCCACGTCTTCAACACCCACCTCTCGTTGCCCACCCCCTTCCACCGCGGCTTCTGGAGCCGCAAGGAGCGCATGGGCTGGGGCGTGAACCAGGTCCACGAGGCCCATGCCCTGGCGGGCTTCGTGCGCCGCCACGCCGGCCGCGACCCCTTCATCGTCTGTGGCGACTTCAACTCGTCGCCCGGGTCGCCGGTCTTCCGCTACCTCACCGAGGACGTCGGCTTCCGCTGCGCCCAGCAGGACCTGGGGCAGATCGACCCCGGCTACCCCAAGGCCTTCGCCACCGCCGGCTTCATGCGGCTGCGCATGCACCTCGACCACATCTTCCACGGCAACGGGGTGCGCTTCCTCGACCTGGACGGGACCCGCGCCTTCGGGGACCGCCGCAGCCCCTTCTCCGGGCTGTCGGATCACACGCCCCTCATCGGGCGCCTGCGGTGTGCATGAAGCCTCGCCGGTCGTTCGGGCCGGCTCGGCGGGAGGCCCGGACCGGGCCTAGCAGGTGAACCGTCAGCCGGGCACCGCCGGGCGCGGCGACACCAGGAACTTCCGCGCCCGCTGGCAGGTCCGGAAGTTGATCTCCAGCAGGGCGTCCTCGGGGACGCGGCGCCACAGCTCGCCCCGCCGCTTCCAGGTGGCGTGCAGCGCCACCCGGGAGGTGAGCGGGAGGGTGATCTCGGTGCTGGGAGTGCGCAGGTCCAGCGTGAAGAACTGCTCCTCCTCGCGCCGCGGGAAGGCCACCAGGAACGGCGAGCTGGAGGTGACGAAGTAGGAGGGCGCCTCCGCCTCCCAGAACACCCAACCCATCTCCGAGAGCAGCCCGGCCAGGGTGCGGTGGCCCGCCTCCGCCTCGCGGAGGTCCAGCCCCTCCAGGCGCGGCGCCAGCCGGATGCCGAGGAGCGCGAAGAAGGAGGCGGCCTCCTCCCGCTCGTCCGCCCCGAAGGGCTCCCGGGCCGCGAGCCTGTCGCGCAGGATGCGCGCCGCCCGCGGCGAGACCGCCTCCAGCGCCGCGTCGAGGGCGCGCCCCTCGGCGAGCGCCGGATCGTCGATGCGGTTGAACCAGCGGTCGGCGCTCGGCCCCTCGGCGGCCGGGGCCCGCTTCCACTCGCCGATGGGCGCCCGGTACACCCACACCGTGGACCCGTCGCCGTCCGGGTCGGCGAATCCCTCGAGGTAGAACCGCGGGAGGTAGGTCCGGGTCACGAGGGCCCTCATACCTCGATCGGCGGCGGGCTGCACGGGCCGGCCCATCCGTGCTCTGATGCGGCCAATGGACCTTCCCGAGACCGCCGCCCAGGCCCTGGCCGCGGTGCGGGCCCGGGCCGCGAGCCTGCGCTTCGAGGTCAAGAAGGCCTGCGAGCAGGAGCGCTGGCGCCTCAAGGTCTGCTACCGCCCCCGAGGCGCGCCCGAGGGAGAGCCGGAGACGCGGGTGGGCCTGCTGTGGTCGGAGGACCTGGAGGGGCTCGAGTCGCTGCGGAGGCGGATCGAGTCCGGCGAGGACGGCCGGGCCCCGGGCCAGGCTCGCGCTCGACCGGCCGGGTGAGCGGCACCGGGGCCAGGCAGGGCCCGTCGCGGGAGGCGCGCTGTGCAGCCATCGGCCGGGTCCACGCCGACCCGGGGCCGGCGGCGCCCAGTCGCGGGATCGCGGGACCCGGCGGATCGGGCACCGCTGCCCTGCCGGAAGCGCCCTGGCGGCGGTCGGTTGCGAGGCGCGCCTGGACCGCGGGGGTGGGGCGGCGCCGGCCGGGAGCGGACCGCGCCTTGCAGCCGGGATGGGGTGAACGAGACCGCCCGAGGTCCGCCATGCTCCCACTCCGACTCCTCGCCGCCGCCCTCCTCGCCGCGCCGGCCCTGGCCGCCGCCGGCCCCATCGAGACCCTGGCCGGTGCCGCCCTGGCCCGCGTCCCCGCGAAGTTCGTGCCGGGAGTCCCGGGGGAGCTGCGCGGGCGCGTCACCCTCGCCGACGGCAGGCCGGTGCCCCACTTCACGGTGAACGGCAACCACTTCGACGGCCCCAGCGGCGCCTTCAAGATCCTGGTGCCGCCCGAGGGCGAGTTCCGGGTGGTGATCCGGGCCGAAGGCTTCGCGCCCAACGTGGTGCACGTCCAGGGCGCCGCCGGCAAGAAGCTGATCATGCCCGAGATCACGCTGGGTCAAGGCGAGGAGTTCTTCGGCGAGGTGCTCGACGCCGAGACCGGCCGCCCGGTGGTGGCGGCCCGGGTGGCGCTGGCCGACCCCGCCAAGGTGGAGCGGTTGCGGCTGGTCAGGCCCGAGCCGCTCACGGTGGCGGCCACCAGCGGCTACGGCGGCTTCTTCCAGATCCGCCGCGCCCCCCGCGCCCTGCTCATGCTGGTGGTGCACCACCCCGACTACCTGCCCGAGTTCGTCCCCGTGAACACCCGCGAGCGCAGCGTCACGGTGCGGATGCACCGCGGCGGCACCATCGCCGGCCAGGTGCAGGGGACCGGCGGGCAGCCCATGGCCGGGGTCAAGGTGGCGGCGGTGTCCGAGGCCGCCTACGACGGCGACGAGGCGTTCACGGACGCCGGCGGCCACTACGAGTTCCGGGCTCTGCGCCCCGGCGCCTACACGGTGATGGCCAGCGCCTCCGGCGGCAAGCCGGCGGTGACCCCGACGCCGGTGGAGGTGGCCGACGGCCGCGTGGCCACCGTGCCCTTCGAGGTGAAGGGGCGCGGCAAGCACATGGACCTGGAGGAGCTCAGGCTCGGCGAGGCCGGTTCGGCCCCTGAGCCGCTCGCCCTGCGCTGAGGAGGGGCCCGGGTCGGCCCGGGCGCCACCCGGACCACGGTCCGGCCTCGCGGGAGGCCGCCCGCCCGGGGGGCCACGCGCCACGAGTGCCGCGTCCCATGTGTATCGATCTGCTTTCAGGCCGCGAAGAGGCCCCGGCCGGGAGTCCGGCCGTAGCAGGGGGGAGGCTCCGGTCGCGGCACTGGAGCGCCGGGAGGTGGCGGGCTAGAGTCGCGGCCGCATGATCCCCGATCGGGCGGAGGTGCTGGTGGTGGGCGGCGGCATCGTGGGCCTCACCCTGGCGCGCGAGCTGGTGCTCGGCGGCCGAGGCGAGGTGGTGGTGCTGGAGAAGGAGCCCGAGCTCGGCCGCCACGCCTCGGGGCGCAACAGCGGCGTGCTCCACGCCGGCGTCTACTACGCCGAGGGCACGCTGCGGGCGCGCTCCTGCGTCGCCGGCAACCGCCTCATGCGGGCCTACTGCCGCCAGAAGGGGCTGCCGCTCCTCGAGACCGGGAAGGTGATCGTGGCCCGCTCCGAGGAGGAGCTGCCGGTGCTGGAGGAGCTCCGGCGGCGCGCCGCCGCCAACGGCGCCCGGGTGGAGATGGTGGACGAGCGGGAGCTCTCCGACATCGAGCCGCTGGCCCGCACCGCCGGCCGGGCCCTCTACTCGCGGGACACGGCGGTGGTCGATCCCAAGGCGGTGCTGCAGGCCATCGCCGCCGACCTGGGCCGGAGTGGCCGCTGCCACCTGGCCATCGGCTGCCGCTTCCTCGGCCTGGCCAGGCCGGGTGTGGCCCGGACCAGCCAGGGAGAGGTGGCCTTCGGCCGCCTGGTCAACGCCGCCGGGGCCCACTGCGACGCGGTGGCGCGGGCCTTCGGCCTCGCCTCCCACTACCGGCTCATCCCCTTCAAGGGGATCTACCGGCAGCTCAAGGCGGGGCGGGACTTCCCCGTGCGCGGCAACATCTACCCGGTGCCGGACGTGCGCAACCCGTTCCTGGGCGTCCACTTCACCCGGGGCGCCCACGGCGAGCTCACCCTGGGCCCGACCGCCATCCCCGCCCTGGGACGCGAGAACTACGGACTGCTGAGCGGCCTCGACCGCGGCGGGCCGGGTATCCTCCTCGCGGACGCGGCCCTGTTCCTCAAGAACCCCAGGTTCCGGCAGGTGGCGCTCACCGAGCCCCGCAAGTACCTGCCCGGAGCGTTCAACCGGGACGCCGCCCGCCTGGTGAAGCGCTTCGACCCCGCCGACTTCGAGCGCTCGGCCAAGGTGGGAATCCGCGCCCAGCTGGTGGACTGGCGCACCAAGGAGCTGGTGATGGACTTCCTGGTCGAGGCCAGGGACGAGTCGGTGCACGTGCTGAACCCCATCTCGCCGGCCTTCACCGCCTCCATGGAGATCGCCCGGGTCGTGGTGCAGGAACACTTCTAGGACGGGGTGT
>DASRTO010000304.1:0-8713 GCA_035655915.1 Anaeromyxobacteraceae bacterium | reverse complement strand
CAGCGCGCTCACCGTAGGGCGGGGGCCGACTCGAGCCGCCCGGAACGGGCGGCGAGGCTTTTGGGAAACCTCGGGCTCGTCGGGTTCGGCTCGTCTCCACGTCGCCTCTCCCTCCGGGGAGAGGGCAAGCGCAAGCGTCGGACTCCTGGTGCGGTCAGGGGCGGGCTCACGCGCCCGGCGCGGCCGGGTCCCCCCGGCGGCGCAACGCCTCCCACACCTCGGCGAGCTCGGTCACGCCGAGGAGCCGCGCCGCGGCGAAGTAGACCGCGGCGCCGAGCGCCACCGGGCCGAGCGCCAGCGGCAGCCAGCGGGCGAGGCCGCCGGGAGGGACCAGCGCCCCCAGCCCGAGCGCGGCGCCCCAGGCCGCGGCCGCCATCACCGCCGCGGCGGCCAGGCAGCGCCCGAGCTGGCCGTAGACGCCGGCCCCGGGCAGGCCGCCGTGCCGGCGCTTCCAGGCCACCGCCAGCACCGCGAAGTTGGCGGTGGCGGCGAGGGAGGTCCCGAGCGCCACGCCGCGGAACCCCATGAGCGGGTAGAGGGCGGCGTTGAGCGCCAGATTCGTCGTCATGCCGGCGACGCTCCCCCAGGCCGGCAGGCGCGCCTCGTCGAGCGCGTAGAAGGCGGGGGCCAGCACCTTCACCCCCGAGTAGGCGTAAAGCCCGAGCGCGTAGTAGAGCAAGGCCTGGGCGGTGGCGGCGGTGTCGGCCGGCCCGTAGCGGCCGTGCTGGTAGACGAGGGCGATGATGGGGTGCGCCAGCACCACCAGCCCCACCGCCGAGGGCACGTTCAGGAAGGCCACCAGACGCATGGCCGAGCCCAGGGTTCGCCGCATCCCGTCGAGGTCGCGCGCCGCCGCCCGCTGGGCCACCCCGGCTCCGGCCACGGTGGCGATGGCCACCCCGAAGACGCCCAGCGGCAGCTGCATGAGGCGGAAGGCCATCTGCAGCCAGGTGTTGGCGCCCTCCTCGTGCGAGGCGAACCAGGTGTTGACCACGATGTTCACCTGGGTGGCGGAAAGGCCCAGCACCGCCGGCCCCATGAGGCGCAGGATGCGGCGCAGGCCCGGGTCGCCGAGCGCCTCGCGGCCGAGGCGCGGCCGCGGGCGGTAGCCCAGGGCCCACAGGCTCGGCACCTGGACCCCGAGCTGCAGCAGCCCGCCGAGCATGGTCCCGAGCGACCAGCCCACCACCGCCGCGCGCGGACCGGCACCGCCGACCCAGAGCCCGATTCCGACGGCGATGGCCCCCACGTTGAAGAGGGCCGGCGCCAGCGCCGGGGCGGCGAAGCGACCCTCGGCGTTGAGCATGCCCATGGCCGCCGCCGAGAGCGACACCAGGAGCAGGAACGGCATCATGAGGCGGGTCAGGAACGAGGCCAGCTCGGCCTGCTCGGCCTGGAAGCCGGGCGCCATGAGCGCCACGATCCCGGGGGCGAAGAGGATTCCCACCAGCACTACCAGCCCCACCGCTGCCACGATGGCCCCCACCACCGCGTTGGCCAGCCGGAAGGCCGCCTCGGGGCCGCTCCGGGCCCTGGTCTCGGCGAACGTCGGGACGAAGGCCGAGGAGAGCGCCCCCTCGGCGAAGAGATCGCGCAGCAGGTTGGGGATGCGGAAGGCGACCACGAAGGCGTCGGAGAAGCGGTTGGCCCCCACCAGGGCCGCGAAGAGCTGATCGCGCACCAGCCCCAGCACTCGCGACGCCATGGTCGCCGCGGAGATCCGCACCGCCCGAGCCATCCGCATGCGCCGCCCCTTCCCCTCGCCCCTGGCCCCGGGTCCTCAGTGCTTGCCGCCGGCCTTGGGCCTCGAGGCCGCTTCCTTCTTCATGACCCAGGCCTTGGCCTGCGACTGGATGGTGTTGGGCACGTTGCGATCGCGGGCCAGCTCCTTGATGTCCCGCTCCTGAAGGGTCTGCAGGAACCGGAGGGCGGTGGGGAGCGGCACCTTTGGGTTCTTCACCAGGGACAGCTTGAGGGAGTAGTTCCGCAGCAACTCGCGGTTCGAGTAGATGTAGCGCAGCACGTCGGAGTTCGAGGTCTTGGAGTTGGCGAGGGTCATGATCTCGCCCTCGGTGATGCGGGGGCTGGTCACCGCCGCCATGCTCACCAGCTTGTTGGCGTCGCGCAGGAGCAGGGTGCGCGCCTCCTTGTTGCCTAGGGTGGCGAGCTTGATCTTCTCGGACACCGACATCTTGAGGATCCGCTGGGTGATGGTGAGCCTCTTGCTGGCCTGCTCGGCGGTCTCCGGCGGCTGTGGCTCGTCGCCGCGCTCCCGGCCCAGCTCGTCCTGGTACTCGGAGATGAGGGCGGCGGCGGTCTCCTCGGGGGGCGGGGGCGCGGCGGTGGGGTCCACGCCATGGACGCGCCGGTAGGCCTCCACGATCTGGGGCACGTCGAAGAGCTTCACCCCGTTGCGGACGCAGAAATCGCAGGCGCCGTCGAGGGTGGAGGCGAGGACGTTGGGGTTCCGGCACAGGCCGCGGATGATGTCGTCGTGGCGCAGGAGCCGCAGCTCGTTCTGGCGCACGATCTCCGCCAGCTTCTGGCTCACCAGCGGGGCCAGCCGGGCCACGGTGGCGTCCGGCGTCGAGCCGTTGAGCAGGAGCAGCTCCAGCGCCGCCTCCCTGGCGGGGAAGCGGTCGGCGAGCCAGTCCAGCACCTCGCCCTTCACCTCCTCCGCCCGCAGCGCCACCCCCCAGATCTTGTCGGGCAGCCCCTCGGCGGTCCTGGCGGCGGTGGCGCGCACCCCCTCCTCGGCGTCGAAGGAGAGCACGAAGAGCATGGTGACGAGGTCGGCCGGGGCCACCGCCGGCACCAGCCCCTTGGCGCCCATCATGCGAAGCGGCCCCGGCGCCTTGGGGTCGACGTGCTTGTGCAGCGGCCTGGGCAACGCCTCGATGGGAAGGGGGCAGTCGGGCATGGATCAGGCCTCCGGGGCGGCGCCGGCCAGGGACAGCCCCAGCGTCGCCGCCGCGGGCGGCTCCGCGAGGACCGGCCCCTTCCAGCGGTGGCGCAGCTTCCCCAGCCAGACGTTCAGCGGGTTCCTCCGGGGCAGGAAGGGCAGCACCGGACGGCGGCGCCAGCCCATGGCCTGGCGGGCCGCCAGCAGGGCCGGGTCATGGGGCGCGAGCTCCAGGCCCCGCGCCAGCGCCCGCACCGCCCACTGGCGGCGGCCCAGGAACAGCTCGACCCGCGCCTGGTTGAGGAGCAGGTCCGGCTCCGGCCCCGCGGCCCGCAGCGCCTCGTCGCAGTAGAGCGCGCCCAGGCAAAGGTTCCGCTCCACCACCACCAGCGTGAGCCCGTACCAGGAAGTCACCCGGGGATCCCGGGGGGCGAGCCGGTGGGCGCGGGCGAAGGCGGCGTGGGCGCCCGCGAAGTCGCGGGCCAGGTAGCACCGGAGCCCCTCCTGGAGCACGGCGGCCGCGGCGGGACCGGAGGTGGGGGGGCCGGCGTTCACCGGTTGAGCTCGTGGACGAGGCGGAGGCCCTCGAGGGTGAGGTGCTCGTCCACGTCGGTGATGGTGCGCGAGACGCCGGCCAGGAGCGGCGCCAGCCCGCCGGTGGCCACCACCTTGGCGGGGAAGCCCAGTTCCTCGCGCATGCGGACCACCAGGCCGTCCACCAGGCTCACGTAGCCGTAGACCAGGCCGCTCTGCATGGAGTGGACCGTGTTCCGTCCCACCACCAGCGGCGGCAGGGCGAACTCGACGCGGGGCAGCCTGGCCGCGTAGCGGAAGAGCGCCTCCATGGAGATGGCGATCCCCGGGGAGATGGCGCCGCCCAAGTACTCCCCCTTGGGGGAGACGGCGTCGAAGGTGGTGGCGGTGCCGAAGTCCACCACGATGAGGCCGCACCTCCAGCGCTGCCAGGCGGCCACCGCGTTGACCACCCGATCCGCCCCCACCTCCTTGGGGTTGTCGTAGAGGATGGGCATCCCGGTCTTGACGCCCGGGCCCACGAAGAGCGGCTTCAAGCCGAAGTAGCGCTGCGACATCTGCTCCAGCGCCATGGCCAGGGGCGGCACCACGCTGGAGACGGCCACCGCGTCGACCCGGGTCGGATCGAGGCCGTCCGCTGCGAAGAGCTGCCGCGTCAGGATGCCCCACTCGTCCGAGGTCCGGACGTGAGAGGTCTCCACCCGCCAGTGCTGGCGCAGGGCGGCTCCCTCGAAGACCCCCAGGACGGTGTTGGTGTTGCCGACGTCGATGGCGAGGAGCACTTTCGGAGGGTAGCCCCGCCTCCGGGGAGGGTCAACGAAGCGGCCGGCGGCTTCAGCGCGGCCGGAGCAGCTTCACGTCGCCGGCCACCACCCGCTCCAGGCGCTCGCCGGCGCGGACCAGGAGCGCCCCGCTCTCGTCGATGTCCTCGGCCACGCCCTCGAGGTCCCGACCCTCCGTCGAGACCCGCACCGTGCGCCCCAGCGTCACCGACCGCTCCCGCCAGGCCTCCCGCACCGGCGCGAACCCGGCGTCTCCGTGACGGTCGAGCCACTCCTCCAGGGCCTTGAGCAGCGCCGCCGCGAAGAGAGCCCGCGGCGCCGGCTGGCCCCGCTCGATGGCCACGCTGGTGGCCTCGGCGCGCAGCTCGGCCGGGAAGTCCTCCGGGCGGGCGTTGAGGTTCACGCCCACCCCCAGCACCACCCAGCTCAGCCGGTCCGGCTCGGAGGCCATCTCGGTGAGGATCCCGGCCAGCTTCCGCCCCGAGGCCAGGAGGTCGTTGGGCCACTTGATGCCGGCCTCCACCCCGGCCTGCCGCACCACGTCGCACAGCGCCACCGAGGCCACCAGGGTGATCTCCGGCGCCCGCTGGGGCGGTAGGTCCGGGCGGAGCACCGCCGAGAGGTAGAGGTTCCGCCCCGGGGGCGAGGCCCATGGCCGGCCGCGCCGGCCCCGGCCCGCCGTCTGCCGCTCGGCGACGACCACCTCGCCATGGGCGGCGTCCGCCTCGGCCAGCTCCCGGGCCACGTCGTTGGTGGAGGAGACCTCGTCGAAGCAGTGCAGCACCTGCCCCAGGTCGCGCGTGCCGAGCAGCGGCCGGAGCTCCAGCGGCGTGAGCCGGTCCGGGATCTCCCGGAGGCGGTAGCCCCGTGCCGGCATGGCGTCGATGCGGTAACCCCGGGAACGGAGCTGCTCCACGTGCTTCCACACCGCGGCCCGGGAGAGCCCCAGCTTGTCGGAGATGGCCTCGCCGGAGACGAACTCGTCTCCCGCCTCGGCGAGGAAGGAGAGCACCAGCTCCTCGCTGCCCGGCTGCTCGGCCTCCGGCATCCCGGCATGGTGGCGGCGCCGGGCGGGACTGTCAACGCGCGCGGGACGGCGCGCCCGGGATGACGACGTGGCCGCGGGGAGGGGGCGATGCTAGGCTCAGGGCCGCCATGGGGAGGCGACACCTCGTCGCGGTGGTCGGCGACGGAGCCGCGCGCGAAGGCGACGCAGCCTGGGTCGCCGCCGAGGGGCTGGGAGAGCGCCTCGTCGACGCGGGATTCCGGGTGATGACCGGTGGCCTCGGCGGCGTCATGGAAGCGGCCTGCCGCGGCGCCCGCCGATCCCGCGCCTACCGCCCGGGGGACACCATCGGCGTCCTCCCGAGCGACGACGCCTCGGCGGCGAACGCCTTCGTCGACGTCGCGCTCCCGACCGGGCTCGGCCACATGCGGAACGGGTTGGTGGCGCGCGCCGATGCCCTGGTGGCAGTGGGTGGCGGAGCCGGCACGCTCTCCGAGGTCGCGCTCGCCTGGGTCCTGCGCCGGCTGGTGGTGGCGCTGCGCGTCGAGGGCTGGAGCGGGCGGCTCGCCGGCGAGGCGGTGGACCCGAGGCCGCGCTTCCCGGCGATCCCGGACGACCGCGTGTTCGGCGCTGCCACGGCGGAAGAGGCGGCGGCGATCGTGACGGCGAGGTTGCCAGCCTACCTCGCCGCCCGCGGGTGATCGCGGCCTGGAGCTCGCCTCGCTGGCCAGGTCCAGCCGCGGGCTACCAGCGAGAGGAGGGTTCCCCCGCCGAGGCTCGACGCGGGTGATCGCTGCCATGACGCGGGCGCCGCGGCCAGCCGGACCTGGGCCGGGTCAGGCGACCTCGAACGAGACGTCCACTGCGCGGGCGCTGTGGGTGATGGCGCCCATGGACACGAAGTCCACCCCGGCCGCCGCCACACGCGGCAGCCGCTCCAGGGTCATGTTGCCGCTGGCCTCGAGCCGCACCCGGCCCGCGGCGCGTCGGGCCGCCTCGGCCAGGGCGGCGTCGTCCAGGTTGTCGAGGAGCACGATGTCGGCGCCGGCGCGGATGGCCTCCTCGAGCTGATCGAGCGAGGTCACCTCCACCTCCACGCGCAGCATGGCGTTGCCGCGGGCGCGGGCGCGCCGCACCGCCTCGGCCACGCTGCCACAGGCGGCCACGTGGTTGTCCTTCACCAGGATGCCGTCGCCGAGCGAGAGGCGGTGGTTCGTGCCGCCGCCGGCCCGCACCGCCTCCTTCTCCAGGCGGCGCCAGCCGGGAGTGGTCTTGCGGGTATCGAGCAGGCGCGTCCGGCCTCCGCCCTGCGCCAGCGCCTCCACGCAGCGGCGGGTGAGCGTGGCCACGCCGGAGAGGCGCTGCAGGAAGTTGAGCGCCGTCCGCTCGGCGCCGAGTAGCGCCCGCATGGGCCCCTCGGCCTCGCCGAAGAGGTTGCCGCGGGTGATCCGGGCCCCGTCGCCGACGTCGAAGCGGCAGTAGGCCCCCAGCCGCTCGAAGACCCGCGCCGCCACCGCCGTACCGGCCACCACCAGCTCCTCCTTGGCGAGGAACCGCCCGCGGCCGCGCGCGGTGGCGTCGATGGTGGCCTCGCTGGTGGCGTCTCCCAGCCCCAGGTCCTCCTCCAGGGCCAGGTCGATGAGCCGCTCGACGTGGGGCGCCAGGGCCGGCACCTAGCGCCTCCGCTTCCCGCCCCGACGGCCGGACCGGCCGCGCCGCGCGCCGCCGCCTCCCGCCTTCCCGGCGCGAGCCTCCCCCGAGGCCCGCCCCTTGCGCAAAGGCGACCTCGCCGCCGCCTTCGCCTTGCGGACGGCCGCCTCCGCTGCGCGCCGCGCCGGGCGCTTCGCCCTGGTGCCCTTCCCGGGAGGCGCGCCCTCCCCCGTGGCCACCCTCGCCGCCCTGGCCGGCGCCTTGGCGCGCCGGCCCTCCCCCGCCGCAGGCCGCGACGGCGCCGGCGTCCCCTCGACGACGCCCATCTCCATGTAGGCCGGCCCCAGGGGCTCGGCCTGCCGCGCCAACCCCTCCTTGAGCCGCTCGGCGGCCGCCTCGGCCTCGCGGGTGTCGGCGGCGCCGACGCGGGCGGTCCGCTCCGCCTCGGCGCGGAGGCGGGCACCCAGGTCGGCCGACGGTCCGGAGACGGCGGCCGCCTCGCCGCGCGCTGCCGCCCGCTCGGCCGCGGGAGCCGCGGGCCCGGACCGCGCCTCCCCCTCGCCCACCAGCCGCCGGTGGGCCTCGAGCTTCGCCTTCCTGGCCTCGAGCTCCTCGGCCCGGTCGCGGGCCTCGTCCACCACTTCCGGCGGGGCCTTGGCGACGAAGCTCGGGTTGGCCAGGCGCTTGCGAACGCCCGCGAGGTCCGCCTCCACCTTGGCCAGCTCCTTGTCCACCCGGGCGCGCTCGGCGGCCATGTCCACCACGCCCGCGAGGGGGACGCGCACCTCGAACCCCTCGCCCACGCTGACGGCGCTCCCCGGGCGGCGCTCGGTGGGGCGGCCATCCTCCCGCAGGGTGAACCCCTCGACGTTGGCAAGCCGCAGGATGCGCCCCTGCTCCTGCCGGACGGTGGCGAGCGCCTCGGGCGAGAGCGAGCCCACCTCCACGTCGCGCAGCGGCGTCTTCCAGGGGACGTTCATCTCCCCGCGGATGTTGCGGATGGCGTCGATGACGCCGATGACCGGGCCGAAGCTGCGCTCGGCCGCCTCGTCCACCGCCCGCTCCTCCGGGTAGGGCGCCACCATGATGGACTCGGCCCAGCCGGAGGCGCCGACCGCCTTCTTCAGGGTCTGCCACAGCTCCTCGGTGACGAAGGGCATGAGGGGGTGCAGGAGCCGCAGCGCCGTGTCGAGGGCGTGCGCCAGCACCGCCTGGGCGGCGCGCTTCTTCCCGGCGTCCTCGCCGTGGAGCGCCTCCTTGGAGAGCTCGATGTACCAGTCGCACAGGTCGTGCCAGACGAACTGGTAGATGGTGCCGGCGGTGTCGTCGAAGCGGAAGGCCGTGAGCGCCGTCACCGTCTCGTTCACCGCCCGCGAAAGACGCGCCAGCAGCCAGCGGTCGGCGGGGGTGCGCGCCAGCCGGGCCGGATCCTCCCCGGCGGCGGCGAACCCCGACAGGTTCATGAGCGCGAAGCGGGTGGCGTTCCACAGCTTGTTGGCGAAGGCGCGGTAGCCCTCGATGCGCTCGAAGCTGAGCTTGATGTCCCGCCCCTGGGCGGTGGTGAGGGCCGCCAGCGTGAAGCGCAGGGCGTCGGCGCCGTGCTTCCCGGTGATGTCCAGGGGGTCGATGACGTTCCCCTTGGTCTTCGACATCTTCTGCCCCTTCTCGTCCCGCACCATGGGGTGCAGGAACACCACACGGAAGGGGACGTCCTCCATGAAGTGCAGGCCCATCATCATCATCCGCGCCACCCAGAAGAAGATGATGTCGTGCCCGGTCTCCATGACCGAGGTGGGGTAGAAGGTGGCGAGGTCTCCGGTCCGGTCCGGCCAGCCCAGC
>DASRTO010000303.1:0-3410 GCA_035655915.1 Anaeromyxobacteraceae bacterium | reverse complement strand
GCCACCTGGTAGAGCAGCGGCTGGAACAGGTGATGGTTGCGGCGATCCACCAGCGTCACCCGCACTGGCGCCCGGGCCAGCCGGCGGGTGGCAGCCAGCCCGGCGAAGCCGCCGCCGACCACCACCACGCTGGGGAGCTCTCCGCCGCTCCCACCGTCTCCTCGATCCCGGTCCATCTTCTCATTGGATAACCGCGCAGGACGCCCGCGGCCGCGGCCGCCCGGGGTATGCTCAAGCCCGCCATGCCCGCCTTCTTCGGATTCCAGAGCCCGTTCCTCGACACCATCGGCATCCGCGGGGTCTCCCGCGAGCCGGGAAAGGTGGTGGGCGAGGTGACCCTCGGGCCCGGCCACGCCAACAGCTTCGGGCTGGGGCACGGGGGCGTCACCATGACGCTGCTCGACACCGTCCTCGGCGCCGCGGCCCGCTTCGCCGACCCCGCCACCGCCTTCGTGATGACCGTCGACCTCCACGTCACCTTCATCGGCCCGGCGCGGGGGCGGATGGTGGGCGAGGGGCGGGTGCTGCGGCAGGCGGGCGGGCTGGTCTTCTGCGAGGGCGAGGCCCGCGGCGACGACGGCGAGCTGGTGGCCAAGGCGGTGGGGACGTACAAGGTGCGGACGGCCGAGGCGGGGTAGCGCGGCTGGCGGCGCCCGCCAGCGAGGGGCTCCGCCGGCGGGGGCGGCCAGGGGTCAGGCCCGCTCCATCACCACCGCCAGGCCCTGTCCCACGCCGATGCACAGGCTCACCACCGCGTGGCGCCCCTGCCGGCGCTCGAGCTCGCGCGCGGCGGTGAGGCAGAGGCGGGCCCCGGAGGCGCCCAGGGGGTGGCCCACGGCGATGGCCCCGCCGTTGGGGTTCACCCGCGGGTCGTCGAAGGGAAGGTCGAGGAGCCTGAGGCAGGCCAGCACCTGGCTGGCGAAGGCCTCGTTGATCTCGATGACGTCCATCTGCTCGAGCCGGAGCCCGGCCCGCGCCAGCGCCTTGGGGATGGCGAAGGCCGGCGCGATCCCCATGACCCGGGGCTCGACGCCCACGGCCGCGGCGGAGAGGATGCGGGCGAGCGGCCGGACCCCGGCGCGCTCGCCCAGCGCCCGGCTCCCCACCAGCAGCGCCGCGGCGCCGTCGTTGATCCCCGAGGCGTTGCCGGCGGTGACCACGCCGCCCTCGAAGAGGGGCTTGAGCTTCGCCAGGCCCTCGGCGGTGGTGTCGGGCCTGGGGTGCTCGTCCCGGTCCACCTTCGCCGGCGGGCCCTTGCGCGCGGGGATCTCCACCGGGTGGATCTCCCCGGCGAAGAACCCGGCGGCGCGGGCCTTCTCGTAGCGCTGCTGCGACTGGAGGGCGTACCGGTCGGCGTCGGCCCGCGAGATGCCGTGCTCGCGGGCCACGTTGTCGCCGGTCTCGGCCATGGAGTCGTTGCCCCAGGCCTTGACCAGGCGCGGGTTGGCGAAGCGCGCCCCGATGGTGGTGTCGAAGACCCGCACCTCGCGGGCGTAGGGCGACTCGGACTTGGCCATGGCGAAGGGGGCGCGGCTCATGCTCTCCACGCCGCCGGCCAGGTACAGGTCGCCGTCGCCGAGCGTGACGGCGCGGGCGGCATCCACGATCGCCGCCAGGCCGCTGGCGCAGAGGCGGTTCACGGTCTGGGCGGGCACCGACGGCGGGAAGCCCGCCAGCAGCGAGGCGTGGCGGGCCACGTTGCGCGAGTCCTCGCCGGCCTGGTTGGTGCAGCCGAGGAGCACGTCCTCCACGTCGGCGGGCTTCCAGGGCGAGGCGGCCAGGGTCGCGCGCAGGATCTCGGCGGCCAGGTCGTCGGGGCGGAGGCCGGCCAGGACCCCGGCGTGGCGGCCGAAGGGAGAGCGCCGCCCCCCGTAGACGAAGGCCTCGAGCATGCGACGGGCGCCGCCTCAGGCGACCTCGAACAGGCCGGCGGCGCCCTGGCCGCCGCCGATGCACATGGTGACCACCACGTAGCGCGCGCCGCGCCGCTTCCCCTCGATGAGGGCGTGCCCCGTGAGCCGCGCCCCCGACATGCCGTAGGGGTGGCCCACCGCGATGGCGCCGCCGTTCACGTTGAGCCGGTCGTCGGGGATGCCCAGCCGGTCGCGGCAGTAGATGACCTGCACCGCGAAGGCCTCGTTCAGCTCCCATAGCCCGACGTCCTCCATCTTCACGCCGGTGCGCTCGAGGAGCCGCGGCACGGCGAAGACCGGCCCGATGCCCATCTCGTCCGGCTCGCAGCCCGCCACCGCGAAGCCGCGGAAGATGCCGAGGGGCTTGAGCCCCCGCCTGGCGGCGAGACTCCCGTCCATGACCACGCAGGCCGAGGCGCCGTCGGAGAACTGGCTGGCGTTCCCGGCGGCCACGGTGCCGCCGGGGAGGGCCGGCTTGATCTTCGAGACCGCCTCGTAGTTGGTGTCGGGGCGGATGCCTTCGTCGGCGGCGAGCGTCACCTCCCTGGTGGAGAGGCGGCCCGACCCCTTGTCGGCGACGCCCATCAGCGTGGTGAAGGGGACGATCTCGTCCTGGAACTTCCCGGCGGCCTGGGCGGCGGCGGCGCGCTGCTGGCTCCTGACGCCGTACTCGTCCTGCCTCTCGCGGGAGATGCGGTAGCGCTTGGCCACCACCTCGGCGGTCTCCAGCATCGACATGTAGATGGCGGGCTTGTTCTCGACGAGCCAGGGGTCCTTCGCCATGTGCAGGTTCACCTCCTGCTGCACGCAGGAGATCTGCTCGATGCCGCCAGCCACCAGCACCGGCACCTTGTCCACCATCACCCGGTGGGCCGCCATGGCGATGGTCTGCAGGCCGGAAGAGCAGAAGCGGTTCACGGTGGTGCCGGCGGTGGTGACCGGCAGCCCGGCCCGGAGCGCGATCTTGCGGGCCACGTTGCCGCCGGTGGCGCCCTCGGGGAGGGCGCACCCCATGAGCACGTCCTCCACCTCGGCGGGGTCGAGCCTGGCCCGCTCCACGGCGGCGCGGACCACGTGGGCGCCGAGCGTGGCGCCATGGCTCATGTTGAGGGCGCCGCGCCAGCTCTTGGCCAGCCCGGTGCGGGCGGTGGAGACGATGACGGCGTCGGTCATGGGGTCCTCCCGGCCGCGGCGAAGGTCCCGCCCTCGGCGGCCAGCTTCTCGATGAGCGGCGCCGGCTTCCAGAAGGCCGGATCGCCGTGGGGGTTCTTCGCCAGCCGGCGCATGGCGCCGGCCACGTTGTAGAGGCCGACCTCGTCGGCGTACTGCATGGGCCCCCCGCGGAAGACCGGGAACCCGTAGCCGGTGAGGTAGACCATGTCGATGTCGGAGGAGCGCTGGGCGATGCCGTCCTCCAGGATGGCGGCGCCCTCGTTCACCAGGGCGTAGACCGAGCGCTCCACGATCTCCTCGTCGGAGATCTTCCGGCGGGTGAGG
>DASRTO010000302.1:0-1730 GCA_035655915.1 Anaeromyxobacteraceae bacterium | reverse complement strand
AATTTCCCGCGGGCGGCGTCCGCCAACCGATCGGGCCTCCACAGCGCTCTGGCCTTCCCCATCCTGCGGGAGGGCGACGTGCTGGGGGTCATGGAGTTCTTCAGTCGCGAGATACGGCAGCCCGACGAGGAACTGCTCGCGACCCTGACCACGGTCGGGAGCCAGGTCGGCCTGTTCGTCGATCGGAAGCGGGCCGAAGAGGAGATGGACCGCTTCTTCACGCTGTCGCTGGACCTCTTCTGTATCGCGAACTTCGACGGCTACTTCATTCGCCTGAATCCGGCCTGGGAGCGCGTGCTGGGCTTTCGGCGCGCAGAGCTCCTCGCCAGGCCCTGGCTGGATTTCGTCCACCCGGACGACCGCGAGGCCACGCTCGCCGCGCGATCCACGTTGATCGGGGACGCGGAGGTGCTGGCTTTCGAGAACCGGTATCGGTGCGCGGACGGCTCGTACAAGTGGCTGCAGTGGGCGGCCGCGCCGGTCAAGCCGCGGGGCCTCATCTATGCGGCCGCCCGCGATATCAGCGACCGCAAGCGGGCCGAGGAGGAGCTCAGGCGCTATGCGCGCGACATGGCCGAGGCGAAGCGCGAGCAGGAGGAGAACGCGGAGCGCCTCGCCCAGCTCGTGAAGGAGCTGGAGGTCGCGAAACGGCGAGCCGAGGAGGCGACGGTCGCGAAGGGGGAGTTCCTCGCCAACATGAGCCACGAGATCCGCACGCCGATGAACGCGATCATCGGCATGACCGACCTGGCCCTTCGCACGAAGCTGACCGCCGAGCAGCTCGAGTGCCTGCGCGCGGTGAAGGAGTCGGGCGCGGCGCTGCTGGCCCTGGTGAACGACATCCTCGACTTCTCGAAGATCGAGGCGCGGAAGCTGACGCTCGACCGCGTGCCATTCGACGTCCGGGACACGACCGAGGACGCCGTGAAGCTGCTGGCCGCGCGCGCCAGCGAGAAAGGGCTCGAGCTCGGCTGCTGCATTCAGCCCGACGTGCCGCGAACGGTCATCGGCGACGCCGGGCGGCTCCGACAGGTACTCGTCAACCTCGTGGGGAATGCGGTCAAGTTCACCGAGCACGGCGAGGTGCTGGTCGATGTCGCGCTCGAGGCCCGCGAAGGCGATGAGGCCGTCGTGACCTTCACGGTCTCCGACACCGGCATCGGCATCCCGCCCGAGAAGCAGTGGCAGATCTTCGGGCCCTTCGTCCAGGCGGACGCCTCCACGACACGGCGATACGGCGGTACCGGTCTCGGCCTGGCGATCTCCTCACAGCTCGTGGAGCTGATGGGCGGGCGGATGTGGATCGAGAGCGAGGTCGGTCGAGGCAGCAGGTTCCACTTCGTCGCCCGCTTCGAGGCGCCGCCCGGATTGCCCGAATCGCCACCACCGGCCGCCGCGTCGGGTCTCGATGGGCTGCGGGTGCTGGTCGTCGATGACACGGCGTCGAACCGGCGCATCCTCGAGGACATGCTGAGCAGGTGGGGCATGAGATCCGCCGCGGCCGAAGGCGCCGCGCCCGCCCTGGCCCTCCTTCGGTCCGCCTGCGACGCAGGCGAGCCGTTCCGTCTCGTGCTGGCCGATGCGCTCATGCCCGGTGTCGACGGTCTCGCGCTCGCGCGCGAGATCAAGGGCGACCCGCGCTTCGCAGGTGTGAGCCTCATCCTGCTGGCGTCGCCCGGCCTGCCTGAGGTGCGGCAGCGTGCCCGGCAGGCGGGTTTTGCGGCCTGCCT
>DASRTO010000301.1:0-5770 GCA_035655915.1 Anaeromyxobacteraceae bacterium | reverse complement strand
AGGCCCGACTTGGGGCGCGGCTCGTCGCGGAACTTGGTCTGGATCTGGTACCAGACCTGCGGCAGCTGCCGGTAGCTGCGCACCTCGTCGCGGGCGATGGCGGTGAAGACCTCCTCGTGGGTCATCCCCAGGCAGTAGTCGCCGCCCTTGCGGTCCTTCAAGCGGAACATGTTCTCGCCCATGACTTCCCAGCGGCCGCTCTCCTTCCAGATCTCGGCGGGGTGGAGGGCCGGGAGGTGGAACTCCTGGGCCCCGATGGCGTCCATCTCCTCGCGGACGATCCGCTCGATCTTGGCCAGCGAGCGGCGGGCCAGCGGCAGGTAGTCGTAGATGCCGGCGCCGAGCTGGCGGATGAAGCCGGCGCGGACCAACAGCTTGTGGGAGGCCACCTGGGCGTCGGCCGGCGCCTCCTTGAGGGTGGGGATGAAGAGCTGGCTGAAGCGGGCGGAGCGCATGGCCGGCGGTCATACCACGCCCGCAGGCCTGCCGGAATCGGCGGCGCGGGGCGACGAGGGCGCGGGCAGAGCTAGAAGAAGTAGCCGCCCGAGACGAGGACCTGGTAGGCGGACGAGAACTTGCTGCCGCCCGGGGCAGCCAGGTTCCCGAGCAGGTACTTCGTCTCGTACCGGTAGTACTCGGCGGCGAAGGCGTAGCCACCGTCCATGAACCGGAGCATGCCGCCCAGCACCTGGTTGTCCTTCCTGAGCGTGGTGTCGGCCACGGTGAGGGCCGCGCCGGTGCGGTTCGACCAGTTCTGGAGGTCGGTCCCGTCGACCGAGCTGCCGCCGTAGACGCCCCACAGGGAGATCTGCCTGGTGAGGTCCACGCCGGCCTCGGCCCAGTAGCCGATGTCGCCGATGTCGCCGAACTGGAGCGTGGAGCCCGTCAGCGGAGCCGTGGCGCGGCCGGCGTAGAACTGGCCCTTCACGGCCACCGGGGCATAGGCCAGTCTGCCGCCCACCACCAGGGCGTAGCTGCCGAAGGTCTTCTTCACCGTGCCGTCCTGCAGCGTCACGCCGTTGGGATTGTTGCTGCTCCCGAAGCCCCTGACGTCGATCGACTCGTAGCAGCCTCCGAGCCAGCCCATCCAGGAGAGCTCGCCCGCCTTGCCGTCGGCCTTCACCCGCCCCGCGAACTGCGGCAGGCTCGAGGCCCAGGCGAAGGAGATCTGGTCCGGCTGGTTGCCGGGGAAGGCGACGCCGGCGGCGGTCGCGTCGTCCCACTTCCCGTGGGAGATCTCCCCGGCGAGCTCGAGCTTCCACCCGTCCATGGGCAGGGTGTGGGTGGCGCGGAAGCTGATGGTCCGCCAGCCCAGGAGGCCGGCGCCGAAGGTGACCGGGTTGGTGATGTGGGCCACGCTGGTGGGGATCTGCGCCAGGACGAGCTGCGCGCTGTGCTGGCCGGCGTCGAGGGTGGTGTTTCCCCAATTGAGCTCGGCGTAGGCCTGGCGCAGCCGGATGTTCGGCGCCTCGTAGCCGAAGGCGCGGGGGTTGGGGTTGCCGAACAGATCGAACTCCAGGTGGGCCTTGGGCTTCGCGCCCCAGGCATCGGGCCCGTACACGACGAAGATGGGCCGTACCTGCCGGATGTCGGCGCCGACGAACGTGTCCGATTTCGAGGTCGCCACGCCAGGCTGGGGCAGGCGCAGGCCGGGGCGGGGGGCCGCGATGAGGAGGCCGGACCCCTGCCCGAAGAGGAAGGTCTGGTTCTGCATGTAGAGCGAGCCCACCACGAAGCCGTGGAACTCGAGCTTGAAGGGGGACTCCTCGGCCGCGCCCGTCGGGACCGCCGTCAGGGCCAGCGCCGAGGCAATGCAGAGGGATCGCAGCGTCTTCACCGCCGGCTTCCTCCGTGCCATCGTTCTCGCCGCAGCCCGCCGCCCACGGGCGAGCGTCGTTCGCTACCAGATATGGTCGAGGTTGCTTCGAATGCGAGGCCCCCGCGCGCGAGGAGCGCGCGGGGGCCGCGAGCTTCCTTCAGGCCGGTTGGCCTAGAAGAAGTAGTCGACCGTGAACAGCCCCTGGTTCCCGTTGGCGGTGTAGGTCCCGGTGAGGGCGCCGGCGGCCACCGTGGCGTAGGTGGTGAAGCTGTGCAGCCACTCGAAGGCGCCGACCCACGGCCCGTCCCGGTAGGCGATCATGATGGCGGAGTTCACGTTGCGGAGCCGGGAGTTGTTGCCCAGCGGGCCGCCCGTCTGGACCGACTTGGCCCAGTCGGAGACGAGGTCGAAGCCCATGAAGCCCCACGCCGACCAGTGGGGGATGGGGCTCCAGCCGACCTGGCCCCAGGCCCCGTAGCCCTTCAGGTCCGCGAAGCCGGTCGTGGAGGGCGGCACGGGTGGCGCCACGGTGCCGTAGTCGAACTGGACGATGTGCCCCAGCTTGGCGCCGGCGTTCTGGCCCCACCAGCCGTTGGCGGCGATGGTCAGGTTCTGGATCATGTCGGTCTTGAAGCCGCCCTGCAGGATGTAGGTGGTGAGCTTGTCCTTGGCGGTGGGCGGAGCCACCGCGCCGGCGCCGGAGAGGTCCTTCTGGTCGTAGTGGAAGCCGAGGTAGGCGAGCCAGTTGCCGACCGGGTAGAGCGGCCAGGGGCTCGCGTTGGTCCCGCCGGAGACGGTGACCTTGAGCTCGATCTGCGGCAGGCCCCAGGCCTCGCCGAGGGAGTTTGCGTTGACCGAGCCGGCGTAGCAGGTCCCGGGAACAGGGGCCGCCACGGCGCACGGGTTGTCCGTCGCCCAGCTGTTGCGGGCGATCTGGGCGGCGAGCTCCAGGTTGGTCTGCTCGAGCTTCATCTTGTGGTAGTAGGTGACGCCCGGGGAGCGCCAGCCGACGAGGCCGGCCGCGTAGGCGAACGGGAAGGCGATGTGGGCCGCCGAGGCGGGGATCTGGGTGATGATGAGGTCGTGGAACTGTCCCACGCGCAGGACGTCGTTGCCCCAGTTTGTCTCGACGTAGCCGAGGCGGATGCGCGGGATCACCGACTCGTCGCCGAAGGCGCCCGGACCCTGCATGCCGAAGAAGTCGATCTCCACGACGCCGGTGGGGGTGGCGCCGCCGAGAACCGTGGGGCCCTTCACGGAGAAGTTGAGGCGGGTCTGGCGAACGTCGCCCACCCAGAAGACCCGGTCGACCTTGGCGTTGCCGGGATATTGCTGGGCGAACAGGGAGAGGCCCGCCTCGCCGTTCATGGGCGCATCCTGGACTCCCACGGTGCCCGACACGAAGCCGTGGAGCGCGAAGGTGAAGGCCGGGGGTGCCGGCGCCTGGGCCACCGCGGCGGTGGCCATGCCGAGAGCGAGCAGACTGCTGAGGACCTTGAGTCTCATCGGTTGCTACCCTCCGTATTGGATGCACTGCGCGCGACGGCCGCCGGCCGTCAGTGGGGTCCTACAGTGTGGTCTCCTTCCGACATCACGGTGAAAGTCGCGAAACTGTCGCATTCCTTGGGGACAGAGGCAAGCCCCGAGCGTGAGATTTGCGCGGAAAGGGGCGGAAAGCCGAAAGAAGTGCGGGGCAAACGTTCCCTTGCTTGTCAAGGGCAGAGTCGTGGAAGTGGAGGCGCGGCTTGCGAACCGGCCTCGTCTGATGTACGAGCGGGTGTCCCACCCCCCACCCCCTCCTTGGGAGGAAACGTCATGCGCCTCGCACGCTGGCAGTCCCTCGCCATCGCCGCCGCGATGCTCGGGGGCGCCACCACCGCCCGCGCCGCCGAGACCGTCAAGATCGGCGCCGCCTTCTCGCTCACCGGCAACGCCGCCGTCTACGGCGCCCAGCAGAAGGCGGGCGTCCTCCTGGCCGTCGAGCACCTGAACAAGAGCGGCCAGCTGAAGGGGATCACCCTGGAGGCGGTGGTCGAGGACGACGCCACCTCCAAGGAGCAGGGCATCGCCGTCTTCCAGCGCTTCATCAACCGCGACAAGGTGAGCGCCATCATCGGCCCCACCCTCTCCACCACCGCCACCGCCGCCGACCCCATCGCCCAGCAGTCCCGGACCCCGGTGGTGGCCGTCTCCAACACCGCCCCCAAGGGCATCACCGACATCGGCGAGTACATCTGGCGCGTCTCGCTCACCGAGGCCCAGGTCATCCCCTCGGCGCTCCAGATCGTCCGCGCCAAGCTGGGCTTCAAGAACGCCGCCCTGCTCTACGGCAACGACGACGTCTTCACCAAGGCCGGCTTCGACGTCATGAAGGCGGCGCTGGAGAAGGAGGGCATCCCCATCGTCGAGATCCAGACCTTCGCCACCAAGGACCGGGACTTCAACGCCCAGCTCACGGCCCTGAAGGGCAAGAACCCGCAGTTCCTGATGGTGTCGGCGCTGGCGGAGCAGGCGGCCGGCATCGTCACCCAGGCCCGCCAGCTCGGCTGGAACGTCGCCATCATGGGCGGCAACGGCTTCAACTCCCCGGCCTTCATCAAGAACGCCGGCCAGGCCGCCGAGGGCGTGTACGTGGGCACGGCCTGGAACAAGCCCTCCACCGACCCGGTGAACCAGGCCTTCCTCGCCGCCGCAAAGGCCAAGGGCGTGGACCCCGACCAGTTCTGCGCCCAGGCCTACACCGGGGTGCTGGTCGTCGCCGAGGCCATCAAGCAGGCGGGCATGAAGGGCGGCCGCGACGACATCAAGGCCGGCTTCGCCAAGGTGAGTGGTCTCCCGACGCCGCTCGGCAAGTTCTCCTTCCTGCCGAGCCGGGACGGCAACCACGCCGCCGCCATCCAGTGGGTCAAGGGAGGCAAGTTCGAGGTGGTGCAGTAGCCGCTCCGCCGGCGGCGCCCAAAGTGGGCCAGCAGATCGTCAACGGCCTGTTCCTGGGGAGCATCTACGCGCTCTTCGCGCTCGGGTACACGCTCGTCTTCGGCGTGCTCGACATCCTCAACCTGGCGCACCAGGCGGTCTTCATGCTCTGCGCCTACGCGGCGCTGCTCCTGGTGGGTCACCTCCACCTCCACATGTTCCTCTCCTTCCCGCTGGCGGTGCTGGCGGGGGGGCTCTTGGGCCTCCTGGTGGACCGGGTGGCCTTCCGGCCGCTCCGGGGGCGCTCCGACTCCAACATCTCCGGCCTCATCAGCTCCATCGCGCTCGCCACCATCCTGGAGGCGGTGGCCCTGCAGCTCTTCGGACCGGACGTGGAGCGCTTCCCCTTCGGAACCGTCCCCACCCGCACCCTGCGCCTGGGATCGGCGGTGGTCTCCGAGCTGCAGATCGTCATCATCGCCGTCGCCGTGGGGATGATGGCGGCCCTGACGCTGCTGGTGCAGCGCACCCGGCTCGGGCGCCGCATCCGGGCGGTGGCCGAGAGCCCGCGGGCGGCCCGGGTGCTGGGGGTGAACGTGGACGGCGTCATCGCCGCCTCGTTCTTCATCTCCTCGGCCCTGGGTGCCGCCGCCGGGGTGCTCTTCGGCCTGGCCTTCAACGCCATCTCCCCGGACGTGGGGCGGGCGGTGGAGCTGAAGGGGCTGGCGGTCATCATCCTGGGCGGCATGGGCTCCATGCCCGGCGCCGCCGTGGCCGGGTTCGCGCTGGGGCTCCTGGAGGTCTTCACGGTGGCCCAGATCGGATCGTCCTACCGGGACGCCATCGCCTTCGGCGTCCTCTTCCTGGTGCTGGTGGTCCGGCCGCGGGGCCTCCTGGGCCAGGCGGCCACCCGCGAGGCCTGACGGTCGGTGAGCGCGGCCCTCCAGGACCTGTGGCTCACCTACCAGTCCACGGTGGCCTTCATCGGCCTGAACGGCCTCCTGGCGCTGTCGGTGTACACCAGCCTCTCCTGCG
>DASRTO010000300.1:0-9745 GCA_035655915.1 Anaeromyxobacteraceae bacterium | reverse complement strand
GCGCCAGGGCCACCGCGTAGACCACCTGGGTGCCGCCCCAGGCGGCCGGGTCGCGCCCCAGCGTCTGGCGCACGAAGGCGTCCAGCATGGGCTGCTGGACGAGGGGGGTGAGGAAGAGGACGCCGGCGAAGAGCGCACCGGGAAGCCCCAGCGCCGCGGCAAGCGTCACCCCCACCAGCAACCGCGCGGTGCTCTTCCTGGGGAAGGCGAAGTAGGTCTTGGCCATGGCTAGCGGTCCGTCTCCGGGGCGACGAGGTCGAGGCTCGCGATCAGGGCGATCAGGTCGGCCACCATCAGGCCGCGGGAGGTCTTCTCGATGATCCCCATGGCCAGGAACGAGCCGGTGCGGGCCCGCACCCGCCAGGCGCGCTCGGTGCCGTCCGAGACCAGGTAGTAGGCCATCTCGCCGCGGGCGGACTCGACCCGGCCCACGGCCTCCCCGGCCTCGGGCTTGGGCTTGCGGGGGACCTTGGCGGTGATCTCGCCGGCGGGGATCTTCTCCAGGGCCTGGCGCACGATCTTGGCCGACTCGGCCATCTCCAGGACGCGCACGTAGTAGCGGTCGAAGCAGTCGCCCTCGGTGCCGCGGTAGCCGTGGGCCACCGGCACCGCGAACTTGAAGTCCCGGTAGGCGCCGTAGGGCGCGTCGCGGCGCAAATCCCAGTCCACCCCCGACCCGCGCAGGTTGGGGCCCACCAGGCCGTAGTCGATGGCGTCCTCGCGGGTGATGACCGCCACGTCGGCGAGGCGCTTCACGTAGATCTCGTTGAAGCTGATGAGGCGGTCCCATTCCTGGATCAGGGTGTCGAAGTGGTCCAGGAAGCGCAGGGCCCGGTCGCTCCAGCCGCTGGGCAGGTCGAAGGCCACCCCGCCGATGCGGTGGTAGTTGTAGGTGAGGCGAGCGCCGCAGAGGGCCTCCAGGAGGTCGTTCACCGTCTCGCGCTCGCGGATGGCGTGCAGGAGCGGGGTCACCGCGCCGATGTCGGTGGCCATGGTGCCCACCGAGACCAGGTGGCTGGCGATGCGGCACAGCTCGCATGAGATGGCCCGGAGGTACTGGGCCCGGGGAGGGGCCTCGATCTTGAGCAGCCGCTCCACCGCCAGCGCGTACCCCTCGTTGGCGAACATGGCGGCCACGTAGTCGATGCGGTCGGTGTAGGGCATGAAGCCCGGATAGCCGACCATCTCCCCGATCTTCTCCAGGGAGCGGTGCAAGTAGCCGATGTCCGGGATGGCCTTCTTCATCACCTCCCCGTCGGTCTCGACGAGGAAGTTGAGCACGCCGTGGGTGGAGGGGTGCTGTGGCCCGAAGTTGAGCAGCATCTCCTCGTTGTTGCGGTCGATGCGGCGGAGGATGAGCTTCTCCATGTCGGTCTCCTACGCCTTGGGGGCCGCCGGGGCGGCGGGCGCGGCCGGCGCCGCGGGGGCGGCCGGCGCAGCGGCGGCCGGGGCGGCAGCGGCCGGGGCCGGCGGCGGGCGCTTCCTGGCTTGTTCCGCCATGCGGATCTCGTCGAGCCGGCGCAGCTCCACCAGGGGGTTCTCGCGGAGGTTGGGGACGCCGTGGTAGCCGCCGGCCTCCTGGTAATCCTTGCGCAGCGGGTGCCCCACCCAGTCGTCGGGGAGGAGGACGCGGCGCAGGTCGGGGTGGCCGGGGAAGGAGACGCCGAAGAGGTCGTAGACCTCGCGCTCCATGAAGTTGGCGGCCTTCCACACCCCCTCCACCGAGGGGACCACCGGGTTCGCCCGGTCGGCCTCGACCTTGAGGACGATGCCGTGCCGGTGCCGGTAGCTGAAGAGGTGGTAGACCACCTCGATCACGTTCCGCCTGGGCCAGTCCACCGCGGTGAGGTCCTCGCAGAAGTCGAGCTCCAGGCCGGGCTCGGACTTGAGCCAGCGGCAGGCCTCGACCAGGCGGCCGGCCTGGACCACGCAGAAGGGGTCGATCTTCGGCGCGGAGAGCGGGCCCACCGCGTCGCCGAAGCGGGCCTGGAGCCTCTGGTGGATCTCGTTGGTGGTCATGCGCTTCGGTCCTCAGATGGACGGCGAGGCGAGCGGCCCGCCTTGACGCGCGCCAACTCGCCCCGTCCCGGGTACCGTGTCCTGTCCTCTCACGCCTGCTCGGGCAGCGCCCCCATCGGCCGGGCGGCGCGGGGCGGCCGCCGCTTGTCCTTCCACCGCTCCCGCATCACCAATTCCTGAAGCCGCAGCAGCCCCTCGGTGAGCGCCTCGGGGCGGGGCGGGCAGCCCGGGACGTAGACATCCACCGGCACCACCTTGTCCACCCCCTTGCACACCGAGTAGGCCAGCTGGAACAGCCCGCCGCAGTTGGCGCAGGAGCCCATGGAGATGACGTACTTGGGCTCGGCCATCTGGTCGTAGAGCAGCTTGCAGCGCTCGGCCATCTTGTAGGTGAGCGTGCCGGCCACGATCATGAAGTCGGCCTGACGCGGGGTGGCGCGAGGGACGGCGCCGAAGCGGTCCACGTCGGCGCGCGGCCCGCCGAACTGCATGAGCTCGATGCCGCAGCAGGCGAGCCCGAAGAGCAGGTAGTGGAGGGAGTTGGCCCGGGCGAGGTTGATGAGCTTGTCGAGCTGGCTGGTGTGGAACGTCATCACGTCCCCGCCGAAGCCGGCATCCATCGAGTCGCGAACCGCCATCCGTCTGCCTCCTGCGAGGGTCGCCCCTGTGGTAACCGGCGCCGCCAGAGCCGGCCTCCGCCTCAGGCGGCCTTTCCGGGGCCCGCCGTCCGCCCCGGGGGCTCGTCCACCACCGCCACCTTCTTCACCCACTCCAGGTCGCCGTGTGCCCACACCCACGCCAGGCCCACCACCAGGATGGCCGTGAAGAGGAAGAGCTCCACGAAGGCGATCCACCCCAGGCGGGGGCTTCGGGCGACCCAGTCGCGGTAGACCACCACCACCGGGAAGGTGAGGGCGATGTCGACCTCGAAGATCACGAAGACCAGGGCCACCAGGTAGAAGCGCGGGTTGAAGTTGAACCAGGCCTGGCCGATGGGTTTCTCGCCGCACTCGTAGGTCATCGACTTGTCGGGCTCGGGGAAGGCGGGCCGGATGACCTTGAAGATGGTCAGCGTCGCCAGCACGAACCCGATGGCCACGGCGGCGAAGGCGAGGACGGCGCCAAACTGGAAGCCCATGAGTCGGACCCCGGAAGGGTGGGTGGACCGCGAAGGTGGCGCAGTCTACTTTCCTCGCCACCCATGTCAAGCGGCGATTTCGCTTGACGAAACAGGCGACGCCGGGCACTAAGACCACCCCGGAGCCCCGCTCACCGACGGGAGGAACATGCCGCTCACCACGCTGCAGCAGTACTTCCCGATGGCCCTGGTGCTGGCCGCGGCCGCGCTCCTCGGCTTCACCCTGCTGGGGCTGGCGAACCTCCTCGGGCCGCGCCGCCCCAGCGCCGTGAAGTCCATGCCCTTCGAGTGCGGCTCGCTACCGCTGGGAACCGCCCGGGAGCGGTTCGACGTGAAGTTCTACGTGGTGGCCCTGCTCTTCATCGTGTTCGACATCGAGGCGGTCTTCATCTACCCCTGGGCGGTGGTGATGACCGACCTCGGCTGGCCGGGCTACGCCACCATGGCGGTCTTCGCCTTCACCCTGGTGGTCGGGCTGGTCTACGTATGGAAGAAGGGCGCCCTCGACTGGAACAGGGAGTGAGCATGTCGTCCGAGCTCGACGCCGTCCCCGCCATCGCCACGCGCCGCGACGAGGCCCTCTCCGCCCTGGGCAAGATGGTGGCCAAGGGCCTGGGCTGGGCCCGCAAGTACAGCCTCTTCCAGTACCCCTTCGTCACCGCCTGCTGCGGCATGGAGTTCATGGCGGTGGCGGCGGCGCGCTACGACCTGGACCGCTTCGGCGCCGCCCTGCCGCGCTTCTCGCCGCGCCAGGCCGACCTGCTCATGGTGGTGGGCACCGTGAACTGCAAGCAGGCCCCCATCCTGAAGCGGGTCTACGAGCAGATGGCCGACCCGAAGTGGGTGATCGCCTTCGGCGTGTGCGCCAGCTCCGGCGGCTTCTACGACAACTACGCCACCGTGCAGGGCATCGACCGCATCATCCCGGTGGACGTCTACATCCCGGGCTGCCCCCCGCGCCCGGAGCAGGTCCTCGACGGCATCCTGCTCCTGCAGGCCAAGATCCAGGGGCAGCCCCACAAGCTCATCGACCGCCAGGGGTAGCCCCACATGTCCAAGGCCGCCATCCAGACGCTGGCCCAGCGCTTCCCCGACGCCGTCCAGGACGCCTACGAGGGCGTGGGGGGCGACGACTGCGCCTTCGTGCGCAAGGAACGCATCGCCGAGGTGTGCCGCTTCGCCAAGGAGGAGCCGTCGCTCCTCTTCGACATGGCGCCCTACGTCACCGCGGTGGACTACCTGGGGGTCGAGCCGCGCTTCGAGGTGGTGTACCAGCTGTACTCCACCAGGCACAACCACCGCATCCGGCTCCGGGTGAAGGTACCGGAGGCGGACGCCACGGTCCCCACCGTCACCTCGGTGTGGCGGGGCGCCGACTGGTTCGAGCGCTACTGCTGGGACATGTACGGCATCCGCTTCCCCGGCCACCCCGACCCGCGCCGCCTCTACATGTACGAGGAGTTCGTGGGCCACCCGCTGCGCAAGGACTACCCGCTGCGCGGGCGGCAGCCCCTGGTGGCGGAGCGCGACGTCCCCGATCTCTACCGCGGCCCCGGCCCCTCCGGCCGGGATTGAAGGCCCGGTCCCCGGCGCCACCGGCGTCCTCGCGAGGTCCCATGTCGACCGAGAACAAGGCAATGGCTCCCCCCGCCGCGGCGGCGCCCGACCCGCTGGAGGCGCCGTTCCCGTCGCGGAGGATGATGATCAACCTGGGGCCGAGCCACCCGGCCATGCACGGCACGGTGCGGTCGGTGGTGGAGCTCGACGGCGAGACCATCACCGACCTGAAGCTCGACATCGGCTTCCTGCACCGCGGCTTCGAGAAGAGCTGCGAGCAGGTCACCTGGACCCAGGTCTTCCCCTACACCGACCGGCTCAACTACGTCTCGTCGGTCATGAACAACGTGGGCTTCGCCCTGGCGGTGGAGAAGCTCTGCAAGATCGACATCCCCGATCGGGCCAAGTACCTGAGGACCATCACCAGCGAGCTGCACCGCATGTGCGACCACCTCACGCTGGTGGGGGCCCTGGGGCTGGAGCTCGGCGCCATGACGGTCCTCATCTACGCCATGGAGGCTCGCGACTTTCTCTGGGACCGGCTCACCGAGATCTGCGGGGCGCGCCTCACCTCCAACTACGTGCGCGTGGGCGGCGTCTCCCGCGACGCGCCCGAGGGCTGGCAGGACAAGGTCCTGGCCACTCTGGACCGGGCAGCCGAGCTGCGCGGCGAGATCGACAAGCTCATCACCCGCAACCGCATCTTCCTGGACCGCACCCGCGGCGTGGCCGCGGTCCCCCGCGCCGACGCGGTGGACCTGGGCTTCACCGGCCCGTGCCTGCGGGCCTCGGGCGAGCCCTACGACGTTCGCAAGGCCGCCCCCTACCTGGTCTACGACCGGGTGGAGTTCGACATTCCGGTGGGCGCGAACGGCGACAACTTCGACCGCTACGCGGTGCGCATGGAGGAGCTGGCCCAGTCCGACCGCATCGTGCGGCAGTGCTTCGAGCAGCTGCCGCCGGGCGATATCGCCATCGACGACGTACGCTACGTGCTGCCGCCCAAGCCCGAGGTGTACGGGACCATCGAGGGCGTCATGGCGCACTTCAAGATCATCATGGAGGGCATCAAGGTCCCGGCCGGCGAGGCCTACAGCTACACCGAGGCCGCCAACGGCGAGCTGGGGTTCTACCTGGTCTCGGACGGCGGCGGCCGCCCCTACAAGATCGGGGTGCGCGCCCCCGGCTGGCCCATGACCGCCGCCCTGGGGCACATGGTGAAGGGCGCCCTGCTGGCCGACCTGGTGCCCACCTTCGACACCATCAACATGATCGGCGGCGAGGTCGAGCAGTAGCCGCCCGCCGGAGGAGAAGAGCGCCGATGGCCGACGAGACCAAGCCCCCCGCCACCGCGGCCGTCCCGCCCAAGCCGCCCGGCCCGCCTCCGCCCAGGAACCCCGGAATGGTCACCTGCACCGTCGACGGGCGCGAGGTGGTGGTGAAGCCGGGGACCAGCGTCATCGAGGCCGCCAAGCACGTGGGCGTGGAGATCCCCTACTACTGCTACCACAAGCGCCTCTCCATCGCCGCCAGCTGCCGCATGTGCCTGGTGGAGATGTCGAACGCCCCGGGCGGCAAGCTCATGCCCGCCTGCCAGATGCCGGTGGCCGAGGGCGTGACCGTCAAGACCGACACCCCCAGGGTGAGGGACCAGCAGCGGGCCACCCTGGAGTTCCTGCTGCTCAACCACCCGGTCGACTGCCCCATCTGCGACCAGGCCGGCGAGTGCAAGCTGCAGGACTACTACATGAAGTTCGACCGGGCCCCCTCGCGCCTGGACATGGACAAGAACGAGAAGGGCAAGCGGGTGGGGCTGGGGCCCCTGGTGGTGCTGGACCAGGAGCGCTGCATCCTCTGCACCCGCTGCGTGCGCTTCATGCGCGAGGTGGCCAAGGCCCCGCAGCTGGGGGTGGCGCTCCGCGGTACCCGCAGCGTCATCACCACCTTCCCGGGCCAGCCGCTCGACAGCCCCTACTCCGGCAACGTGGTGGACATCTGCCCGGTGGGGGCGCTCACCTCCACCGACTTCCGCTTCCGCGGCCGGGTCTGGTTCATGAGCTCGGCCCGCTCGGTGTGCGCCGGCTGCGCCCGCGGCTGCAACACCTTCCTCGACTACCTCTCCGAGACCACCTACCGCTACCGCCCGCGGGAGAACGAGGCCGTCAACCAGGAGTGGATGTGCGACGACGGCCGCATCTCCTACAAGGCCCTGAACCAGGAGCGGGTCATCCGGGCCCGGGTGGGGCGCGGTGGGGCGCTCGGCCCCCGGGCCGCCGCGGCCGAGGAAGCCGCCCGGGTCCTCCGGGAGAGGGCCGAGGCCCGGACCCTGGCCGCCCTCTTCTCCCCTCTGGCCTCGCTGGAGGACGTGCTGGCGGCGGCCCGGCTGGCCTCCGAGGGGCTGGGGCTCGGGGAGGTGTACCTGGGCGGCCGCCGCGACGGCTGGCAGGACGACTTCCTCAAGAAGGCCGACGAGAACCCCAACCGGCGCGGCCTGGAGCTCGCCGCCCGGGCCTTCGGCCTCCGGATCCGCCCCTTCGCCGACCTGGTCCGGGACATCGAGTCCGGCGCCGTCAAGGCGGTGTGGGCGGTGGGGGCGGAGATCCCCGACCCCCACGCGGCGGCGGCCTTCGGGAAGCTCGAGGCCTTCGTCTGCCAGGCCTACAACGACGGGCCGGTGGCCAAGGCGGCCACGGTGCTCTTGCCGGCCTCGCCCCACGCCGAGATGGACGGCACCTTCGTGAACTTCCAGGGGCGGGCGCAGCGCTTCGAGCTGGCCTACTGGCCGCGGGGCGACTCGCGCCCCCACTGGGCGCTGGCGGCCGAGCTGGGCCGGCTCCTCGGCCTGCCCTTCCGCTGGCAGGACGCCCGGGAGCTGTTCGCCGAGCTCTCGCCGCGGCTCGAGGGCGCGCTTGGAGACTTCCAGTGGGACAGCCTGCCCTCGGTCCCGCGGCGCAAGGGGCTCCTCCCCATCGCCGCCGGGACGGTGGACGGGCGCCTCCCCGGCTACCGGGAACGGGTGCCCTTCGACGTTGGCGAGGACGCCGCGCGGGCGCTGTCGCGCACCTCCTAGCAAGGGAGACCCATCGTGAAGCGCTTGGTCGGCATGGTGATCGTCATCGCGGGGGTCCTGGCGGGGCTGGTGGCGCTGGGGGCGGCCTTCTACGGCGCCGCCGGCGGGCTGGCGGCGCTGGCGGCCCGGGTGGGGCTGCCGCCGAGCTACGGCGCTGCCCTGGCCAACATCGTCACGCTGATGCTGGTGCTGGTGATGATCCTGGCCTCGCTGCTGACCGTGGCCGAGCGCAAGTGGTCGGCCGCCATGCAGGACCGCATCGGCGCCAACCGCATCAAGGTCCTGGGCTCGGCGGTGGGGGGCATCCCCTACCTCCTGGCCGACGCCCTGAAGATGCTGACCAAGGAGAACGCCGTCCCGGCGACCCGATCCCGGCTGCTCTTCGAGCTGGCGCCGGTGCTCTCCTTCGCCCCGGTGTTCGCCCTCTTCGCGGTGGTGCCGGTGGGGCCCCAGGTGGCGGTGCTGGGGCAGAAGGTGGGCCTGGCGGTGTTCTCCCCCGACGCCGGCATCCTCTACGTCTTCGCCCTGGCCTCGATCTCGGTCTACGGCACGGCCCTGGCCGGCTGGGCCTCCAACAACAAGCTGGGGCTCCTGGGCGGGGTGCGGGCCTCCTCGCAGATGATCAGCTACGAGGTGTCGCTGGGGCTGTCGCTCGCCGGGGTGCTCATCGCCTACCGATCGCTGCGCCTCGACGACATCGTGATGGCCCAGGGCCCGGCGGCGCTGGGGCCGGTGAGCGCCATCGGCCTCCTCCTGCAGCCGGTGGGCTTCCTGGTGTTCTTCGCCAGCGCCTTCGCCGAGACCAAGCGCGCCCCCTTCGACCTCCCCGAGGGCGAGAGCGAGATCGTGGGCTACTTCGTGGAGTACTCGGGGATGAAGTTCGGGATGATGTTCCTGGCCGAGTTCGTGGAGATCGTGATCCTGGCCGGGCTGGTGACCGCCCTGTTCCTGGGCGGCTGGCACCCGGTGGTGATCCCGGCCGACGTCTTCCGCTCCTGGTTCGCCTCGCCGCTGCTCTACGGGGCGGTGAGCGCCGCCATCTTCATGGCCAAGATGGTGGTGCTGTGCTGGCTGCAGCTCACCATCCGCTGGCTGCTGCCGCGCTTCCGCTACGACCAGATCCAGACCCTGTGCTGGAAGATGCTGCTGCCGGCGAGCCTCGCCAACGTCTTCGTCACCGGCGCGGCGGTGCTGCTCGACCCCTCGCTGCGGCTGCTGACCTGGATCGGGGTGGGGGAGATCGTCCTGCTCGCAGCCCTCACCGTGGCCGCCGGCCGGGCCCCGGCCCCGGCGGCCGAGGCCCGCGGCGCCCAGGCCGCCGGACACTGACCCCAAGGGGACGGAACCACGCCATGCCCTACTCGCTGCCCCAGGACAAGCCGGTCACCTTCCGCGAGCGCATCTACCTCCCCGAGGTTCTGCGCGGCATCGCCCTGGTGGCTCGCCACTTCGTGCGCAACGCCTTCTGGTCGCGCGACCCCAACCCCGAGGTGCTGGAGCGCGACCGCAGCGTCAACACGGTGACGACCGTGCAGTACCCCGAGGAGCGGACGCCGTACCCGCCCGGCTACCGGGGACTGCACCGGCTGGTGCCGCGCGAGGACGGCAGGCCCCGCTGCGTGGCCTGCTACATGTGCGCCACCGCCTGCCCGGCGCAGTGCATCTACATCGAGGCGGCCGAGGTCCCCGGCGACCCCATCGAGAAGTTCCCCTCCAAGTTCGTCATCGACGAGCTGCGCTGCGTGGTGTGCGGCTTCTGCGTGGAAGCCTGCCCCAAGGACGCCATCCGCATGGACACCGGCCAGCACGCGCCGCCGAGCTATACCCGTGCCGAGCAGATCTGGGACGAGGCGCGGCTGCTGCGCGGCCCGGCGGTGTCGCACCCGTCCGACCCGTGGAACAAGCGGCCCGGCTCCGGGGAGCCGGAGCACCAGCGCCTGGAGCCGCACGTCCGCATCGGC
>DASRTO010000299.1:0-5272 GCA_035655915.1 Anaeromyxobacteraceae bacterium | reverse complement strand
ACGATGAGGTGGCTGCAGCCCGTGTTCTGCCGGAAGATGGCGTGCAGCACCGCCTCGCGCGGGCCGGCGTAGAGCATGTCGAAGCCGTAGCCGCTGATGATGACCGTGTCCTTCTCGAAGTACAGGTCCACCATCTTGCGGATGGCCTCGTCGCGCACCGCCGCCGGGATGTCGCCCGGCTTGAGGCGCCCCAGCAGCATGTGGATGAGGATGCCGTCGGCCTCGAGGTCCTTGTACGCCATCCGGCACAGCTCCTCGTGGGCCCGGTGCATGGGGTTGCGGGTCTGGAAGGCCACCACCCGGCTCCAGCCCAGCCCGCGCATCTGCTCGCGCAGCTGGTAGGCGGTGCGGAAGGTGGCCGGGAACTCCTTCTCGAAGTAGGAGAAGTGGAGGACCTTGATGGGGCCGGAGACCAAGGTGCTCCCCACCGAGTTGAAGGCGGCCACGCCCGGGTGCTTGGGGTCGGTGGTGCGGAAGACCTTCCTGGTCATCTGCTCCATCTGCGCCGGCGGGGCCTGCTCGACGGCCGTCACGTCCTGGATGGCGATGACCGGGTTGCCCTCGACGTTCGGGTCGCGCAGGGCGATGCGCTTCGCTCCCCGGATGGGGCCGGCGTCCCGCACCGCGTTGACGATGGGCACCGGCCAGAAGAGGCCGGAAGTGGTTCGCAGGCGCTCCGCCACCGAGAGGGCGTCCGCCAGCCCCATGTAGCCGGTGAGCGGGTTGAAGTAGCCGGCCCCCATCATCACCGCGTTGGCGGCGGCCGCCGAGGAGACCAGGAGCGACGGCAGCTTGTCGGCCTCCTGCGCCAGCGCGGCCCGCTCCCTGGCGTCCATCACGTACAAGGGGTTCAGCGCGTCCGATCCGTGGGGCTTGATCACGTGGGTCTCCTTTCCGCGGTCAGGCGCTCGTGCGCCATCGCCAGCATGCGGTACAGCGCGTGAGCGAACTTGGAGAAGGGGAAGGTGAGGAACAGGGACAGGACCGTGCCCAGGTGCAGCACGTAGATCGCCAGCGCCAGGCGCACGGAGGCGCCGGACTGGCGGAACACCTCGGCGCCGATGCCGGAGAAGACCACCAGGACCACCAGCGCCAGCAGGAACCAGTCGAAGGCCCGCGACCGCCCGGCGCCGGTCCCGTCGGAGAGGCGGTTGGCCAGGAGCCACACCACTCCCACCCCCGCCAGCACCGCCGCGGCGTTTCCCAGGATCTTGACCGGGTGGGCCAGCGGCAGCGGCGTCTTCACGCCGAAGACGTCCATGAGCACGCCCAGCAGCGTGGTGGTGGCCAGCGCGGCGATGAACCCCCACAGCAGGAGCAGGTGCCCCACCTGCCGCGGCCGGGCGGCCCGGCAGCGCCCGAAGCGGCGGTGCCACAGGACGTCCCCGGCCACGGCGGCCAGTCCCCCGAGCAGCGTGCCGTTCCTGGTCGCCCCGGCGCCCCAGGCCTTCCAGCAGCGGCGCCCGCCGGCCGCCGCGGCCGCCACGGCGAAGGCCGCCGCCGGGAGGAAGACCGAGTAGATCATCCACACCGGCACCACGTCGCCGTACACCAGGGGTGTCCGCGGAACCGCGAAGCCGTTCACCGCCTGGATGTAGAGCGCCCAGAAGATCACCGGGAGGCCGAGGAGGATGGGCCAGGTCGCGGCGGCGCGGCCGACCAGGCGCGCCATGAACCGGGGCGCCCCCACCTCCTCGACCATGAGCGAGCGGATGGCCTGCAAGGCGTCGCCGGGCCTGGCGTCGCGCGGGCAGCGTGCGCTGCAGTCGTTGCACTGGTGGCACAGCCAGATGCAGGGATCGGCGGCCAGCCGATCGACCAGCCCCCACTGCGCCCACAGCATCTGCCGGCGCGGAAAGACCGTCTCGGGCGTGGCCAGGTCGCAGGCGCCGGAGCAGGTGGCACACTGGAAGCAGCGCGCCGCGTCGCCGGCTCCGCGGCGGACCAGATCCTCGCGGAAGGCGCGGGAGGGGGAGATGGTGGTCGCCAGCGCCATGGGCCCTCCCTAGAAGCCCTTCAGGGGGTTGGGGCCCATGTCCGCCAGCGTCTGGGCGAATTCGTCGAGCAACGCCGGGATGCGCCCCATCTCGTTGCGCGCCAGCTCCACCACCCGCACCCGCTCGGCCTCGAGCGAGAGCCGGGTCAGGGTCTCCTGCACGTTCTCCAGGCGCTTGTGGGCCAGCTCCGAGCCCTTGATGTAGTGGCACTGGTAGTCGTCGCCTCGCTTGCAGCCCATGAGGATCACCCCGTCGATGCCGCGCGACAGGGAGTCGGCGATCCAGACCACGTTGACCGCTCCCAGGCAGCGCACCGGGATGACCCGCACCCAGGGGTTCCAGCTGGCGCGCTTCAGGGCGGCGTCGTCCAGGGCCGGGTAGGCGTCGTTCTCGCACAGCAGGGCCAGGATGCGCGGCTTCTCGTCGACCTCGTCCGGGACCTCGATGGACTTGATCATGCTGGCCACCGCGTCCACCGAGTAGTCGGCGAAGGAGACGATGCGCTCCGGGCAGGCCCCCAGGCAGATGCCGCAGCGGCGGCAGCGGAAGGCGTTGTACTGGGGCGTGCCCTTGACGTCCTCGTCGAGGGAGCCGAAGGGGCACTCCTCGGTGCAGCGCTTGCACTGCGTGCAGCGCTGCAGGAAGAAGTCGGCCGCGGCGAAGTCTCCCGAGCGCGGGTGCACCGTCTCGCCCCGCCCCAGGGCCGAGATGAGCTGGCTGGCCTTCATGGCCGCCCCCCAGCCGTCCTCGGCCGCCTGGGCAGGGTCCATGGGGGCGCGCACCGCCCCGGCCGTGTAGATGCCGGTGCGCCGCGTCTCGTAGGGGAAGCAGATGTAGTGCGAGTCGGGGAAGCCGTAGGCCAGGACCGGCAGGTCCGGGCCTTGCCGGTAGGTGAGGTTCAGGATCTCGGTGCCGTCGTGGTGGGCCAGCGTCGCCGCCAGCTCCTCGGCCGCCTTGCGCTGCGTCTCCGACTCGTTGCGCTCGATGCGCTTGCGGGCGTCGCGCAGCTGCCGGATGGCCTCCCCGTCCGCCGAGTTCGGCACCATGCCGGTGGCCAGCACCACCAGGTCGGCCCCGATCTCCACCTTCTCGCCCAGCAGGCTGTCGGTCACCCTGACCTTGAGGCCGCTCCCCTCGGCGGCCACTCCCTCGACGGTGCCCCGGGCCAGCATGACCCGGCTCCCTTCCTGCACCGCCCGGTAGAAGTGCTCCACCTGGCCGGGCGCTCGCAGGTCGCGATACACCACGGCGCACTCCACCTCGGGCCAGGCCTGGTGGATGGCCATCACCTGCCTGAGCGAGGTGGCGCAGCACTCGCTGGAGCAGTAGGAGAGGTGCGCCGCGTCGCGCGAGCCGGCGCACTGCACGAAGACCACGCGCCCGGGCCGCCGGCCGTCGCTGGGCCGGGCCAGGGCCCGGCCCGCCAGCATGCGCTCCAGGTCGGCCGAGGTGACGACGTCGGGCGAGGCGCCGTACCCGAGGTGGCCCAGCCGGCTGGCGTCGTAGGGGCGCGCGCCGGTGGCCTGAACGATGGCGCCCGCCGGGAACGCCTCCTTGCCGGCGGGCCCGTCCACCTCGACCGCGAACCGGCCGGGCTGACCGGCGACGCTCCGGAGCCGGGTGCTGGTGAGCACGCGGATGCGCCGGTCCTCGCGAACGGCGCGCACCAGGTCGGGGAGCGGGTTCGCCTGCAGCCGGTCGTACGGCGGAGCCTCGGGCACCACCTCGCGCACGCCGGCCTGCCAACCGCCCAGCTCGGAGGACCGCTCCACCAGCACCACCGGGTGTCCCAGCCCGGCCGCGGCCTGGGCCGCCTGCAGGCCGGCCAGCCCGCCGCCCACCACCAGCACCGTCCGGTCGACGGGCTCGGCCATGCGCTTGGCCGGGATCATCTTCTTCGCGCGGACCACCCCCATGCGCAGCAGGTCCTCGGCCAGCTCCTGGGTGGTCTCCTCGCCGGGAGGATGGCTCCAGGCCACCTGCTCCCGCAGCGCCACGCGCTCCACCTGGACCGCGGCGGGGTCGAAGCGGAACTCCTGCTGCTTGTGGCGGTGCGAGCAGGCCGCCAGCACCACGCCGTCCACCGCGCCGCCCTGCACGGCGGACCGGACCGAGGCCACCCCCTCGGGACCGCACAGGCAGGGGTTGCTGGCGACATGCACGGCGCCGCTCTCGCGGGCCAGCGCCTCGAGCTTGTCGGCGGCGAGGCTCGCGCCGATACCGCAGCCGGTGCACAGGAACACGCCGACCTTTTCCATCAGGCGCTCCTCGCGGCGCAGAGCGCCTTGGCGGCGACGCCGGTGGCGTCGCGCACCGAGGCGGCCACGTCCTCGGGGCGCCGCGCCACGCCGGCCGCGAACACCCGCGCCGACCGGTCGTCGCAGGCGAACCCGTCCCCGTCGCGCACCACTGGAACGGGGAGGCTGCCGTTTCCGGCCGGCACCATGCCGGTGGCCAGCACCACCAGGTCCGCCTCGGCGTCGACGATGCGGCCCGCATCCACGTCCTCCACGTGGAGCACCAGGGCACCGCCCGCTCCCTGGGTCACGGTGGCGACCTTGCCCTTCACGAACCGGACGCCGGCGCCCTCGGCCCTCGGGAGCATCGACTCGTTGCGCCCCGGGGTCCGCCGGTCGATGTAGTAGACGGTGACCTCGGCCTCGGGGATCTGCGCCTTCACGTACATGGCCTGCTTGGCGGAGACCATGCAGCACACGGCCGAGCAGTAGGGAAGGTGCTTCACGTCGCGAGAGCCGGCGCACTGCACGAAGGCCACCCGCTTGGGCGGCGCCCCGTCGGAGGGCCGGACGATCCGCCCGCCGGTGGGGCCGGACGGCGCCGCCAGCCGTTCCATGGCCACGTTGGCGATCACGTCCGGCAGCCGGCCGCCCCCGAGCTCGCCCAGCTTCTCGATGGGATAAGGCGTCCACCCGGTGGCCAGTACCACCGCGCTCGCCTCGATCCGCTCCTCGCGATCCTTGGCCTCGAGGTCGATAGCGCCCGGCACCTTGCAGGCGTCGGCGCAGGCCCGGCAGCCGTCCGGGCATGCCTGGCGGTCCATGACGAAGCGCCGCGGCCAGGCATCGACGTGCGGAAGCCGGATGGCGGGGACCCGCCCGACCCCCAGGTTGAAGGGGTCGGCCACCGTCGCCGGGCAGGCGGCGCTGCAGTCGCCGCAGGCGGTGCAGGCCTCGGTCACGTGCTCGGCGCTCCGCCGCACGGTCACGCGCCAGCCGGCGCCGTCGCGCTCCGCGCCCGTCACCTGCGAGCGCGTC
>DASRTO010000298.1:0-4701 GCA_035655915.1 Anaeromyxobacteraceae bacterium | reverse complement strand
GGCTCGGCGGCCTCCACCGCGTAGATCTCGGGCAGGTGGCGGGCCAGGCAGGCCCAGCGCCGGCCCTCGTCGCGGCTGCCCCACACCTCGCCGCTGGTGGTGCCCAGGTAGAGGCCGACCGGCTCGTGGGCGTCCGCGGTCATGGCCTGGCGCTTCACGGTCCACCAGGCGTCGCGGCGGGGGAATCCGGCGTCGAGGCGCCTCCAGCGCCGCCCGCCGTCGCGCGAGACGAAGGCCGCCGGCCGCCCCCCCGGGCTGGTTCGCGGCCACACCCCGCTCCCGTCCATGGGGAACACCCACAGCGTCTCGGGGTCGCGCGGGTGCAGCACCAGCGGGAAGCCGATGTCGCCCACCGACCTCGGCATGGCCTTGCCGACGCGGACCCACTCCTCGGAGGGACGGTCCAGCCGGTAGATGCCGCAGTGGTTCTGCTGATAGAGGCGATCGGGCCTCGCCGGGCAGAGCCGCACCACGTGCGGGTCGTGGAACCGCAGCGTGCCCGGGTCGAGCTGCTCCACCACCTCCAGCCCCTTCACCAGCGGTCGCCAGGTCAGGCCGGCGTCGAGCGACTCGTGCACGCCGCCGCTGGACATGCCGAGGTAGAGGTGGGAGGCATCGCGCGGGTCGACGACGATCGAGTGTAGCTTCGGCCCGTCGGGCGTGCCGTCCTCTGCCCCGCCCATCCACTCCCGGTACTCGGGATGGTCGTTGAGCCCGGCCACCGGCTCCCAGGTGTCGCCGCCGTCCTCGGTGCGGAACAGCCCCTGCGGTGAGGTCCCGGCGTACCAGGCCCCCGGCTGGCTGGCGTGGCCGGGGGTGAGCCAGAAGGTGTGGTCGACCACGCGGCCCTTCTGCCCCTCGGGCGCCTTGGGGAAGGCCGGGGGGCGCGAGGCCTCCTTCCAGGTCCGGCCTCCGTCGGTGGAGCGGAACACCGTCGGCCCGAGGTGGCCGGTGCGCGAGGCCATGAGCGTGGTGCGCCGGTCGCGCGGGTCGAGCACCATGTGGTGGACGATCTGGCCCAGGAAGACCGGGCCGGAAAGCCTCCACGTCCGGCGCGCGCCGTCCGCCTTCAGCGTAAACGCGCCCTTCCGGGTCGCGACCAGTAGGGCCACCGGTCCTTCCGACGGTGATCCCCCGGCATGCGTGCGCTTCATGGCCCGCCTCCTTGGCGGGCTCTAGATGGTCGGCGCCGGGGGCGCGCGCCACGCGCCCTGACCGGGCGACCCGTGAGGGGCTAGGCGATCTCCAGCCACCCGAACCACACCGGGTGGTTCTGGAGGTACCACTGCAGCACCTTCCGGATGGCCGCCTGCTTGTCCCGCGGCATGACCTTCTCGTCGATGCGGTCGAAGTGGATCCGGATCCGCTCCCCGTCGTGCTCCAGCGCCTGGGAGAACATGGTCTGCAGCTCGTTGCGCAGGCGGCCCGAATCCGAGATCTTCACCGCCCGCCGGGTGTGGTCCACGCCCTCCAGGAAGCGCACCAGCAGCGGGCTGAAGACGTGGCGCTGCTCCTCCAGGCTCTGCATGAGCCGGAAGGTGAAGGTGATGAGCGAGGAGGCGTTGCGGGTGGCCAGGCGCGTGGTCACGCGGTAGACGCCGTCGCTGACCCTGGTCACGCCCCGGGCCCCGGTGTACGGGTCGTCGCACATGTAGCCGATGCAGGCCACCACGCCCCAGTTCTTGTCGGGGAGGAGGTCGTCGGCGCGCAGCACCCGGCCGCGCAGCGGCACGTTGCAGGCCTCGGCCTCGCGGATGGCCTCGGCGAAGGCCTCCACCGCGCCGTCGGCGAGCGGGCGGCCGCCGGCGGCGGCGCGCACCTCGGAGGCGAAATCCGGGTCGCGGGGGTCGAGCCGCATGATGCGCCCCTCGACGTCGCAGGGGAGGTCGAAGGAGGGCGAGAAGACCGCCATGGTGGAGTCCACCGCCAGCACCTCGGAGAGGCTGGCGGCCTGCATGGCCTCCGCGCTGGCGGCGTAGCCGTCGCAGAGGAAGACGTGAGTGGCCCCGGCGGCGTCCTTCCAGCTCCCCACCAAGAAGGTGGGGGCGTAGGTGCCGGAGTCGGTGAAGACCGGGAGGCCGGTGGGGGCCACCCAGCCGTCGTCCACCAGGTGGCAGCCCAGCGCGGTCCACTCGTTCCACAGGTCGCCGAGCCGCTTCTGCCGGCTCTTGCCGCGCAACGTCCAGACGTGGATGTTCCGGCGCTCGACCCCCGGGTAGGCGGCCTGGATGACCTCCACCAGCCGGGCGCGCGGGGTGCGGTAGTCGAGGAGCACCGAGCGGTCGCGGGCGGTTTCGGCCACCCGCTGCGGCACGGTGAGGCAGCCCATGTACGACTCGTATGGGCGCGACACCGTGAGCGGCGAGTCGAAGAGGTGGAAGACGGCCATGGGGCCGGTCTCCTTGCCCTCGGCGAAGCGGGAGGTGTTCTCCAGCGTGTCCACCGCCGCCCCCCAGATGGTGATGCCGCGGCTCTTCAGCCAGCCGTGGAACTGCTCGAAGGTGTGCCCCGGCTCGTTGAGGAGGCGGCGCACCCGCCGGTCCACCATCCTGGCCACCTCGGGGCGGGCGTAGACCCGCCCGAAGCCGAGCAGCGGGTTGGCGCCCATCTCCGGGGTCTCGCCGGCCTTGGGCATGAGCCCTTCGCCCAGGCTCACCATCAGGGCGTGGTTCTCGGGGATGGAGCGGGTCAGGGACCACAGCCCCTCGCTCATGATGTAGGCGCTGATGGCGTCGGCCTGCTTCTTGGCCTGGTTGTAGGCCTGCTTGTCCTTGCCGGCCCCCTCGCCGTGGCCGCCGAAGAGCCGGGTGCCCAGGGCGGTGGCGGCGGCGGTGGTGGCCAGGCAGCGGGCGATGCCGCGCGGGGCGAAGGTATGGGCCGAGACCGGCCCGGGCTGGCTGCGCTCCACCTCGACGTCCTCGAGCCAGAGGTGGAACCGCAGCAGCACCGGGCGTGTGTCGAAAGCCCACTGCGCGATGAGGTTGCGCCGCTCCAAGTCGTCCATGGGGATCCCCGCCCGAGCCGTGTAGGGGAGGATTGTACACGGGCCGGGGCCCGGAACGTGCCGAAGAAGCGCGGCAGGTCCGGGCCGGGTGAACCTGCGACAGGTGCCGGCGGGGGCCACCGGCTGGAGCTCCGGCGCGGGCCGGCCGCTCTCGCTGGCGGCGACCCTGTTGCGCGATCACCGCGACCGGTGTGGCCGCCGGGCGCCGCCGGAGGACGTCGCGGGCGCGAGCGGCTCCTTCCCGGCGCGGCCGGCTCCAACGACCAGGGAGAAGGTGGTGGCCGTGGGCGCTTCCGTGGAGCCGGCCCGTTGCCGGGAGATCGTCGATGGGCTCTCGGAGTTCCTCGACGGCGAGCTCGACCCGCCGCGTGCCGCCGGCGTGGCCCTGCACCTCTCGACCTGCCCGGCCTGCGCCGGACTGGCCGCCGAGCTGGTCGCGACCATCGCCGCGCTTCACCGGCTGCCGAGGCGGGAGTCCCGGCCCGGGCGCCTGGCGCACTGATGGCCACCATGGAGGAGGGCCGGCCCCCGGGCCCGAGGCGGCGCCTGCCGCCCCCACCCCACCCGCGCTACGCTGGCGCGGTGCCCGCCCCGACGCCCCTCGACTACGCGGACTGGCGGGCGCGGCCCCTGGGCGCCATCACCGAGGCGGAGGAGCGCCGCGCCGTCCTGGACCTCGTCGGGTCCGCGAGCGGCGCCCGGATCCTGGACGTGGGCTGCGGCGACGGCGCCTACCTGGGGGCGCTCTCCCGGGCCGGCGCCGTGGCGTTCGGCCTGGATCGCTCCCGCGCCGCCGCGGTGCGCGCCCTGGCCTCCATCCGGGCCGGAGGGGGCGTGGTCGCCGGCGACGCGGCGGCGCTGCCGTTCCGGGCCGGGGCCTTCGACCTGGTGCTGGCGGTGACCGCGCTCTGCTTCGTGGAGGACCCGGTGGCGGCCGTGCGGGAGATGGCGCGCGCGCTCCGGCCGGGCGGGACGCTGGTCCTGGGGGAGCTGAACGCCTCGAGCACCTGGGCCGCCTGGCGGCGCCTGCGCGGGTGGCTCGGGTCGGCGACCTGGAGGCGCGCCACCTTCTGGAGCGCGGGGCGGCTGCGGCGCCTCCTCCGGGGGGCGGGCCTGGTCCCGGGCCGGGCCCGCGGTGCCGCCTTCCACCCCCCGCTGGCGACGGCGGCTCGCCTGCTCCGGCCCCTCGACGCGGGCCTCGGGCGATGGGTCACCTTCGGCGCCGCCTTCGTCGCGGTCGAGGCCCGCAAGCCATCTTCGGACGCGAACCGGGCCGGCCGGGTCACGACCCGGGGCCGGTCTGGCGCACCACGGCCCGTAGGTGGAGGAGGTAGAGCACGGCCAGCGCCGCGAACAGCAGATTCCAGGCGGCGTAGCAGGCGAGTCCGACGAGGCCGCGCAGCCCCACCGCCACCTGGAGCGCCGTTCCGGCGACGCTGACCACCCCGTTGGCCACGCCCAGGCGGGCGGCCCAGCGGGCGGTCCCGCCACCTTTCCTTCCCCCCGGGGGAGGGGCCGTCAGCGCTGATCGGCCGCCATCCGCCGGGCGAGCTTCCGCTCACGGGCCGGCTTGCCGCCCTGGGCGCCGGCGGGCCTGGCCGAGGTCCGCCGGGCTGGATCGGCAGGACGGAGGACCTCCTGTGGCGGCTCGGGCGCGGCGGCGACCGGCGGGCGCGGGGGGGCGGGAACGGCCGGCT
>DASRTO010000297.1:0-8071 GCA_035655915.1 Anaeromyxobacteraceae bacterium | reverse complement strand
CGGCGGCGAGGACGGCCTGCAGGGCGTTCCACGCGGCAAGCTGCTCGGGCTGGTCTCGCTCGAAAGCGGCTACGCCATGTACTATTTCGTCTTCGCCGTCTTCCTGGCCGGCTTCTTCCTCATCTACCGCACCATCCACTCGCCGTTCGGCCACGTGCTGCGCGCCATCCGGGAGAACGAGCCGCGGGCGCTCTCCCTGGGCTACGACGTGGCCCGCTACAAGCTGACCGCCTTCGTGATCTCGGCCGGGCTCGCCGGCCTGGCCGGCTCCTTGAAGGTACTGGTGCTGCAGTTCGCCGCCCTCACCGACGTCCACTGGCACCGCTCCGGCGAGGTGGTCCTCATGACCCTGCTGGGGGGCATGGGCACTGTCCTGGGGCCCAGCGTCGGGGCCCTGCTGGTCGTGGCGCTGGAGAACTACCTGGCCGGCGTCGGCGACTGGGTGACCATCATCATCGGCTCGGTGTTCGTGCTGGGGGTGCTCGCCTTCCGGCGCGGCTTGGTGGGCGAGGTGATCCGCTTGGCGCGGAACTTCCCGTTCTGAGAGCGGAGGATCCCATGACCGGAGTGCTCCAGGGCAAGGTGGCCTTCATCACCGGGGCGGCGCAGGGCATCGGGCTCCAGCTCGCCAGGGACTTCGCCCGCGAGGGCGCGGTGGTGGCCATCGCCGACATGAACGGCGCCGCGGCCAAGGCCGCCGCCGCCGAGCTCGGCGGCAGCGGCGTGGCCTGCGACGTCACCAGCGAGGCCCAACTGGTGGGGGCGCTCGACCAGGTCATCGCCGCGCACGGGCGCATCGACGTTTTGGTCAACAACGCCGGCCTCCAGTTCGTCTCCCCCATCGAGGAGTTCCCCGCCGAGAAGTTCGAGCTGCTCATCCGTGTGATGCTCATCGCCCCCTTCCTGGCCATCAAGCACGTCTTCCCGCTCATGAAGCGGCAGCGCTCCGGCCGCATCATCAACATGGCCTCCATCAACGGGCTGGTGGGGTTCGCCGGCAAGGCCGCCTACAACAGCGCCAAGCACGGAGTCATCGGCCTTACCAAGGTGGCGGCCCTGGAGGCGGCGCCCTTCGGCATCACCGTCAACGCGCTCTGCCCGGGCTACGTGGACACGCCGCTGGTGCGCAACCAGCTGGGCGACCTGGCCCGCACCCGCAAGGTGCCGCTGGAGAAGGTGATCGAGGACGTCATCTTCCCGCTGGTCCCGATGAAGAAGCTGCTCTCGGTGGCCGACGTCTCGGAGTACGCGCTGTTCCTGGCCAGCGACAGGGCCGGGGGCGTCACTGGCCAGGCGGTGGTGGTGGACGCCGGCTACACGGCGCAGTGAGTCGACCGCGGGTCCCGGGCGAGGAGCTGGATGGAGGCGCGACTCGGCGACCGCTCTCTCTTCCCCGACCTGGAGCCGGTCGCCTACCTGAACCACGCCGGGGTCTCGCCGCCGTCGCGCCCGGTGCTCGAGGCGGCCGGGGCCGCGCTGCGGGACTTCGCCCGCCGCGGGTCGGCCGCGGGGCGGGCGGCCCTGGAGCGGCGGCGGAGCCTCAAGGCCGGGCTGGGACGGCTGCTGGGGGTGCCGCCGGAGGAGCTGGGCCTCACCCAGAACACCGGCGCCGGCCTGACCGCGGTGGCGCTGGGGTTCCCCTGGCGCAGCGGCGACCGGATCCTCGGTTTCCGCGGCGAGTTCCCCGCCAACGTCACCCCCTGGCAGCGCGCCGCCGAGCTGTTCGGCCTCGAGCTCGCGCTCCTCGCGCTCGACCCCTTCGAGCGGAGCGACGAGGAGGGGTTGGCGGCGCTCGAGGCCGAGCTGCGCCGCGGGGCGCGGCTGGTGGCGGTGAGCGCGGTGCAGTTCCAGACCGGGCTCGCCATGCCGCTCCGGGCCATGGCCGAGCTGGCGCACCGGCACGGCGCCGAGATCTGCGTGGACGCGGTGCAGGCCCTGGGGGTCCTCCCCATCGACGCCCGCGCCCTCGGCCTCGACTACCTGTCGGCGGGCGCCCACAAGTGGCTCATGGGGCTCCTGGGCGCCGGAGTGCTGTGGGCGCGGCCGGACCGGGCGGCCGCGCTGCGCCCCCACCTGGCCGGCTGGCTCAGCCACGAGCACGCCGCCAGCTTCCTCACCGAGGGCCCGGGCCACCTGCGCTACGACCGGCCGCTGCGCCGGCGCGCCGACGTGGTGGAGTCGGGCGGCCTCGCCGAGGTGGCCCTGGCCGGCCTGGGGGCGGCGCTCGACCTCCTGCTGTCGCTGGGGGTGGACGCCATCCGCGATCACGTGGGGAGCTACCTGGACCGGCTCGAGGCCGAGCTCGCCGCCCTGGGCCTCCGCAGCGCCCGCGCCCGCGAGCCGGCGCGCCGCTCCGGTATCCTCTCGGTGCGCCCGCCGTCGGGCGTGGAGGTGGCCGGCCTGGCCAGGGCCCTGTGGGCCCGGGGCGTGGCGGTGGCCACGCCCGACGGCTGGCTCCGCTTCTCGCCGCACTGGCCCAACGGCCTGGGGGAGGTGCCGGCGGTGGTGGAGGCGGTGCGCGCCGCCCTGGGCGGGCGCTGAGGCGGGACGGCGACGCCGCGAGGTTCCGCCGCCGCGGCGAGACGCGGTAGGCTGTCGGCGGGGCCCGAGAGGGTCATGGGGGCGATCTACGAGACGGTGAAGCGGATCGAGGCCGCCATCGAGCGCAGGCGCCTCCCGCTCTACAAGACCCGGGGGCTCATCGCCCTCCGGGCTGGCTTCCTCCTGGGCATGGTCACCCCGGACACGCCGGACGACCCGCTGCGGATCGCCGTTCTCAAGGCGGCCGCCCGCGAGGTGCTGGGCGAGGAGATCTGAACGGCATGTCCATCAAGCTCAAGGTGGTGCTGGGCGTGCTGGCCAGCATGGCCCTCTCGGCGCTGGGCAACGTCCGGCTGGCGGCCTGGCTGCGCCGGGAGGACGTGGAGGCGGCGGCCCGGCAGGCGCTGCGGACCGCCGCCGAGTCCTACGCCGACCTGGAGCAGGCCGACGTGGAGAAGCTGTCGGCGGTGCTGGAGGGCGTCTCTGCGGACCCGAGCTTGGCCAAGGCCTTCCTCCGGCGCGACCGGCCGCGGCTGCTCGAGCTGGCCGGCCCCGTCTTCGCGGCGCTGCGGGAGCGGCACGGGGTGACCCACTGGTACTTCCACGACCCCGAGCCGTCCCGTACCTGCTTCCTGCGGGTGCACGCCCCCGCACTCCACGGCGACGTCATCCAGCGCCCAACCTTCGAGGCCGCCGTGGCCCGGCAGGCCACCGCCTCCGGCACCGAGCTGGGGCGGACCGCCTTCGCGCTCCGGGTGGTGCGTCCCTGGACCCGCGGCGGGAAGCTCATCGGCTACCTGGAGCTGGGGGAGGAGATCGACCACTTCCTGCGGCGCATGCGCCGCCAGACCGGCGACGAGTTCGCCATGCTGGTGCTGAAGGAGCGGTTGGACGAGAAGGCCTGGACCGCGACGCGCGGCGCCGCCCGGAACACCTGGGGCGATCGCGCGGACGTGGTGGTGGTGAACTCGACCGCCGACGAGCGGCTGCTGGGCTGGCAGGGGCGAGTCCAGGACCTTCCCGAGGGCGGCCGGGTGCTGGGCCTGGACCGCGGCGGGGACCGCGCCTTCGTGCGGGGGGCGGTGCCGCTGGCGGACGCCACCGGCGCCAGGGTCGGGGCGTTGCTGGTGCTCCACGACGTGACCGCGCTGGACCGGGGGCTGCAGGATCACTACCGGGGCGTCTCGGTGGTGGTGCTGGCCATCGCCCTGGGGGCCTCGGTGCTGCTGGTGCTGCTGCTGGAGCGGCTGGTCTTCCGGCGCCTGGAGCGCCTCATGGCGCGCATGGAGGACCTGGGCGCACGCGTGGCCGGCGGCGACTACGACGTGGCGCCGGACGCGCCGCCTCCCTCCGGCGACGAGATCGGGCGCCTGGAGGAGTTCTTCGCCCGCTTCCTGCGGGTGGTGGGCGGGGCGCTCTCCGACCTGCAGCGCCGCCAGGGGCGGGACGGTTGAGCGCCGGCGACCGCTAGTCCGGGCGCAGCCTCGCCGGGGTGAGCCAGAACTCCTCGCCTACGCGGAAGAAGGCGCCCTCCAGCCCGAGGTCGTGCGGGTCGGCGGAGAGGAAGGCGGCCATGGCCATGGCCGCGTCGGCGCGGCGGGAGGGCTCGTCGGCGATGGGGCCGGAGGCGCGCCGGGCGGTGAAGACCGCCTCGACCAGCTCCAGCACCGAGGGCTGCGGCGGCAGCGAGGCGCGGATGCCGGCGTAGTGGGTGTCGAGGCGTTCCGAGTGCCCGAAGGCGAAGGTGAGGACTGTGTCGATGGCCGAGTCGATCTCGGCCGGCGAGGTGAGGCGGACGGCGGCGGCGTCCACGACCACTGGGCTCCCGGCGGCGTTCATGGCTCCATCGTGCCCGCAGATCGGGCGTCGTGCAGTCCCAGGGCCGGGTGACTCCCGGTGGCCGCGCACCTCGGCGCACAGCGAACCACAGCCCCGGCTCGCCGCGTCCAGGGGCCGGTCGAACGCCGTCCCTCGGGGTGGGGACGGCCCAGGGCGCGCCGCGCATGCGGTGCGGGCCGCCCCACCCGCCGCGCCCGCACCCCTCCCGCACGTCGGGTACGGGATGCCCCTGCCAGGGTTGTCTGATAGTCTTCGGCCGTGGGCGACGTGGGGCTGGTCCTGACCGGGGGAGGGGCGCGCGCCGCCTACCAGGTCGGCGCGCTGGAGGCGCTGGCCCGGTTCCTCCCGGGCCGCACGCCCTTCCGGATCCTCTCCGGGGTGAGCGCCGGCGCCCTCAACGCCGCCTTCCTGGCCACGCAGGCCGACGACTTCGCCGGCGCGATGGGGCGGCTCAAGGACACCTGGCTGGCGCTGCGGCCGGGGCGGATCTACCGCACCGACGCGCGGCGGCTCATGGCCATCGGCGGCCGATGGATGCGCGACCTCTCCTCCGGAGGGCTGGTGGGACGCCGCGGCCCCATCAACTTCCTCCTCGACGCCAGCCCGCTGCGCGACCTGCTCGCCGAGAACGTCCCCATGCCGCGCATCCGCGAGTTCGTCGAGAAGGGGGTGCTCCGGGGCGTGGCCGTCACCGCCACCAGCTACCAGACCAGCGTGGCCGTCACCTTCTTCGACGGCCACCCGGAGATCGAGCCCTGGCAGCGCTCCACCCGCCTGGGCGTGCGCGAGCCCCTGCGGCTCGAGCACGTGCTCGCCTCGGCGGCCCTGCCCTTCTTCTTCCCCCCCATCCGCATGCGCGGCGCCTTCTACGGCGACGGCTGCGTGCGCATGACCGCCCCGCTCTCCCCGGCCATCCACCTCGGGGCCGAGCGCGTGGTGGCGGTGAGCGTGCGCCACTGGCGCTCCCCCGAGGAGCTCATGCCGGGCCGTTCCCGCCGCGACAAGCTCGCGCCCTCCGAGATCGCCGGGGTGCTCATGAACTCGGTGTTCCTCGACGCGGTGGAGGCCGACGTGGAGCGCCTGGAGCGCCTGAACCGCCTCGCCGAGCTGGTGCCGCACCAGGCCCGCAGCGAGCTGCCGCACCCCATCCGCAAGGTGGAGGCGCTGGTCCTCCGGCCGTCCAAGGACCTGGGGCGGCTCGCCGAGGACGAGTACCAGCGCTTCCCGCGCTTCCTGCGCTACCTCCTGCGCGGCATCGGGGTGAAGAACGGCAAGGGGGCGGATCTGGTGTCCTACCTGGCCTTCGAGCCGGTGTACGTGAAGCGGCTGGTGGATCTGGGGTTCGAGGACACCATGGCCCGCCGGCGGGAGATCGAGGCCTTCCTGGGCGTGGAGCGGCGCGAGCGCGCCCGCGGGTAGGGGCCCTCCCTTGCCGGCCCGCGACGCCGCGGACGGCGGCGCCGTCACAGGCCGCGGTCCCAGGCGTGGCTAAAGGCCACGCCGGCCTTGAGCCGCCGGGCCGGGAGCGGTAGACGTTCGGTCATGCCCAAGGTCAAGCAGATCTCCGCGTGGGTCGAGGATCGCCCCGGGATGCTCGGTCGGGTGGCCGATGCCCTCGGCGAGAAGAAGGTCAACATCCGCGCCTTCATGGCGGCGGTGGTGGACCGGCGCGGCTTCGTCCGGGTGGTGGTGGACAAACCCGCCCTGGCGCGGCGCATCTTCTCGCAGCACGGGTGGCAGACGACGGAGGACGACCTGGTGGAGGTCGCCATACCCGACAAGCCGGGAGCGCTGGGGCGCGTCGCCGACAAGCTGGGGGCGGCCGGCATCAACGTCGAGTACGCCTACGTGGGCACCGCCAAGAGCGCGAGCAAGGTGAACCTGTACCTGGCGGTGCGAGATCCAGCGGCGGCCCTGAAGGCGCTGCGGTAGAGGCTCGGGTCGCCCGTCAGGGCGGCTCGGCTCCGGTGAGGCGCCGGTGAGCCCAGCGCGAGGTGGCCACCAGGGCGCCGTCGCCGCGGTGCGGTCCGACGAGCTGCACGCCCACCGGCAGCCCGGCCGGGCCCCGCCCGGCGGGGAGGGTCAGGCAGGGGAGGTGGAGCAGGGTCCAGATCCGGTTGAAGGCCGGGTCGCCCGTGCTCTCCAGCCCGGGGGGCGCCTCGCCGATGGCCGCCGGAGTGAGCAGGGCGTCGACCCCGCGGAAGATCCCGGCCAGGACCGCCCGGCAACGGGCCGCCAGGGCCAGCGCCTCGGCGTGAGCCGCGGCGGGGGTGGCGTCCCCGGCGCGGAGCAGGTCGAGCAGCACCGGCGAGAGCCGCGCCGCGTGGCGCGCCCGCAGCTCCCCCAGGGAGCGCACCGCCTCGAAGGCCATCACGGCCTTCTGGGCCTCGAACAGCTCGTGGCACTCCGCCGGCAGCTCGACCTCGGTCAGGGCGGCGCCGGCCGCGGCCAGCCGCCGGGCGGTGGCCTCCACCAGCGCTCGGGTCGCGGGCTCGGCCAGCGGCCACTGCGGACTGCGGCACAGGCCCAGCCGCGGGGGAAGGTCGGGGGCCGGACCGACCGGGACGCCCAGCGGCGGGAGCAGGACCTCCAGGTCGGCCGGGTCGCGCGCGAAGACCCCCACCGTGTCGAGCGACGGCGCGAACGGGCTCGCCCCGTCGAGCGGCACGAGGCCGTGGGTCGGCTTCATGCCCACCACGCCGCAGAAGGAGGCGGGGCGGATGGTCGAGCCGGCGGTCTGGGAGCCGATGGCGGCGGGGACCATCGCCGCCGCCACCGCCGCCGCCGAGCCGCTGGAGGAGCCGCCGGGGGTTCGCGCCGGGTCGTGGGGGTTGCGGGTCTTCCCGGGGAGGTAGAAGGCCAGCTCGGTGGTGACGGTCTTCCCCAGCACCAGGGCGCCGGCCCGCCGCAGCGCCGCCACGCAGGCGGCGTCGGCGGCGGGGCGGCGTCCCTGCAACACGGGGGTGCCACACTCGGTGGGCATGTCGGCGGTGTCGAAGATGTCCTTCACCCCCACCGGCAGGCCCAGCAGGGGCGGGCGCGGCGAGAGTCGATCGATGCGACGGGCCTCGGCCAGCGCCGCCTCCGGGTCGAGGAAGGCCCAGGCCTGGACGCGCGGCTCCTCGGCGGCGATGCGGCCGAGCAGGGCCCGCAGGAGCTCCTCGGCGCTGAGGTCGCCACGGGCGAGGCGGGCCAGCGCCTCCTTGGCCGTGAGCTGCCAGGGCGCAGTCACCGCCCCAGCATAGCGCGGAGCTCCCCGCCGGGGCGCGCCGGGGAGGGTGATGGACCCGGAGGGCCGCCTGCGGCATCCTCATGGCCGCATGATTCCGCTCGATCTCGAGAGGGCCGTCCAGGCCGGGGACGCCTTCGGGCACGATCCACGCCAGTTCTGGGCCGGCTACGAGATGCTGCGTGGGGTCCGGGCCGCCATCGATGCCCTGCCCGGGGAGCGGCGCGAGGAGGCGCTGGCCCTGGCGCGGTCCGTGGCCGGGCGCGCCGATGGCCTCTGCCGCGATGCGCTCGGCGACCAGCGTGACCCGGAGCTGCGCATGATCGCCGGGGCGGTGCTGCGGGCCACCGTCATGGCCTGGCACGCGGTGATGGTTCCGCCGCCGGCGGAGTTCGAGCGGGGCAGCGACGAGGAGCGCCGGACCGACCTGGCGCGGCTGCCGGAGCTGGCGGCGCTGTTCGA
>DASRTO010000296.1:0-2162 GCA_035655915.1 Anaeromyxobacteraceae bacterium | reverse complement strand
CGACTCGAGCAGGCGGAACTTCCGCTGCAGCCGCGCCAGCGCCAGCATGCCGTCCTGGCGGAGCGCGGTGGCGAACTCCTCGGACGCGAGGCCGTCGATCTGGTGGCCGCCGTACGTGATGAAGTTGAAGACGAAGCCCATTCCCCCCAGCTCCTCCGGGAAGCACCGCATCTGCTCGTCGTTCATCCCGGTGGTGTCCCAGCTGAAAGAGGGCGAGAGGTTGTAGGCCAGCATCTTGTCCGGGTGGACGGCATGGATCGCGTCGGCGAACTTCTTGGCGTCGTGCAGGTCGGCGGTCTTGGTCTCCATCCAGAGCAGGTCGGCGAAGGGCGCCGCCGCCAATGACTTGGCGATGGCGTAGTCGATGCCGCCCCGCACCTGGTAGTAGCCGTCCGGCGTCTTGGCGTGCTCGCAGTCCCAGGTGATGTTGACGCCGATCGACCGCGCCTTCTCCCGCGCCCTGTAGAACGGGGCCCGCGCTGCGAAGGCGAGCCACTCCTCCTTGCTCATCGCCGGCTGCTCGCCCTCGTTCTGGCGGAAGCCGATGACCTCGCCCACCGCCTCGGCGTAGCTGGAGATGCCCGCCTCGTGCTGCCAGGTGTCGACGAACCTGTCGAAGACCTTGTCGAGCGCGAGGTCCACGCTGCCGATCGCCCCCTTCCGGTAGTCGGCGGCGGCGGCCGCGATCGCCTTGGCGAATCCGGCCCTCTCGAGCCAGGCGGCCGCGGCGGCGTACTCCTCGTCGCAGAGCGCGTACAGCTCGTGTCCGCTCAGCTCCTCCACGCCGGCGCGCTGGAACTGCCGCAGGATGGCGAGGAAGGCGGCCTTGAACGTGGGCAGCGACAGGTTCGTGGCGCCGAGGATGAAGGGCTGATCGCGGTCGTCGCCGCGGCCATCGAGCAGCGTGGCCGACTCGGCGTCGGTGCGGGCGACGATGATCCCCGGCACGCCCATGATGTCGAGCTGGAACCGCGCCGCCGAGAGCCGCTTCAGCTGCTCGTCTTCCGCCACCAGCACCTTGCCACCCTGGTGGCCGCACTTCTTCACGCCGGGCTTCTGGTCCTCGATGTGGTAGCCGGGGACGCCCACCTCCACGAAGCGCCGGATGAGGTTCCGCACCTGCGCGTCGCCGCCGTGGCCGGTGTCGGCGTCGGCAATGATGAAGGGCCGGAAGTCCACCTCGGGCGTGGCCCGGCGCTGCTCCTCGCTCATCCGCGCGCGGGTGTGGAACTGGTTCCTGTCGGCTGTGAGCAGGGCGCGGACGATCGGCGCCGCGTCGTCCGGCACCTGGCTGAGCGGATAGCTGGCGATGTCGGGGCCCGGGTCCTCGTGGGAGGAGCCCTTGGCGGACGTCGCCCAGCCGCCGAGGTAGATGCCCTCGATCCCCATCCTCTTCATCGCCACCGCCTGGCCGGGCGAATACGGGCCGAAGGTGGTGATGCACTTCTTCTGCTCGAACAGCTGGCGCAGCCGCGCGTGGAACGCCTCGGCGGCGCTGCGGGCGACCGCGTAGTCCGGGCGGATGGTGCCGCGCTGCTCGATGACCTCGCGCGCCGAGTAGACGCGCTTGATGCCCTTGAAGCGCGGGCTCGCGAACCACTGGCCCAGCTCCGCGACCTCCTTCTCGAAGTCCATCTCTCTCCTCCTTTGCTGGATCGCGCCCGGCGCGACTGGGCCCGGCGACGTGGCGCCGATCGCGAGACGCGTGGGTTCATAGTCCGGGATGGTCGCCGCGTCGCGTCAGAGCGCGTCCGGCGCTTGCCGAAGGTCCGACTCGGAAGGGGCCACCCCTTCGCCACACGCACCGGCGCATCGCCGCCACATCGACTTCTCCGGCCGCGCCGATTCACGCGTCGCGCTGGCGCGCGGCGAGGTGGGGGCCGCCTTCGGGGCGAGCCCGCTTGGCGCGCCGATGGCCGGCGGCGCCTGGCCGTTGCGAAAGCAAACGGTTACAAGGCGCCCCTCGACAGGATCGACTTCAACAAACTGGGGAACTGGACGAAGACGAACCTGCAAATGGCGGGCGACCAGACCCGCCGGCGGGGCCGGGTCGCCAGGCTCCTCGGTCACTTTGGGCCCTTCTCCTCCCGTGGCCATCGGGCAGGCCCCTCGGATCTCCTGACGAGTCCCTCGACGAAGCGCGCCGCCGCAGACACGCGCGC